>DAINRZ010000300.1:0-5148 GCA_036741575.1 Kapaibacterium sp. (SeqCode) | reverse complement strand
GCTTGCCAAGGTCAACCATATCTACCTCGCTCTCGGGGTCGGAAGTGACAAGTTCGTGGAACCTGTCGAACAGTTCTTTTGCCTGGGCGAGCGGTTTCCCTTTCAATAAAGTAGTCATAATCGATGCCGAGGCTTTTGAAATTGCACAGCCGGCGCCGATAAATTTTATCTCTTTGATTATACCTTCTTCAATCACCATTTTCAGGTCGATCTGGTCGCCGCACAAGGGATTGTGGCCTTCGGCCGAGCATGTAGCCCCCTGAAGGTCGCCCCAATTACGGGGATTCTTATTATGGTCGAGAATAACCTGTTTGTATAGTTCATTCAATTCATGGCGCATAATTTATCCGTCTAAGAAAACGTTTTAATAACATTCATTATGGAGTTTGCTAAAACGTCCAGTTCTTCTTTTGTATTGTAAAAGGACAACGAAGCCCTCGATGTAGCCGGTATGCCGAACCTGTGCATTACTGGTTCTGTGCAGTGCTGTCCTGTCCTTATTGCAATACCGTCCATGTCGAGTATTGTCCCCACATCGTGCGGGTGGGCATTATCCAAAACAAATGAAAGAATGCCTGATTTTTGTTTTGCTGTCCCGATTATTTTCAAACCTTCAATATTCTCGAGTAGATTAGTGCCATATTCCAGCAATTCGGCTTCGTAAGCGGCAATATTATCCAGGCCCAACCTGTCAATATACTTTATTGCCTCCCCCAAACCGATAGCACCGGCAATATTCGGAGTTCCAGCCTCGAATTTATAGGGCAATTCATTGAAAGTAGTTTTTTCGAAACTGACCGAAGAAATCATATCGCCCCCGGTTTGGTATGGCGCCATCGACTCGAGGATTTCCTTTTTGGCATATAAAAAACCAATTCCCGTTGGGCCGTAAATTTTGTGGCCCGAAGCAACAAAGAAATCACAGCCAAGCTCTTGCACGTCGATTTTCAGGTGCTGAACCGACTGTGCGCCGTCCAAAAAGACCGGAATATTTCTTGAGCGTGCAAAATCGATAATCTGCTTAGCGGGATTGATAGTGCCAAGAGAATTGGATATATGAACAAACGAAATAAGTTTCGTTTTTTCTGTCACCAGGTTCTCCAATTCATCGAGAATCAGTTCCCCGTTATCATCTATTGGAATTATTTTTAAAACAGCTTCTTTTTCCCTGCAAAGCAACTGCCAGGGAACTATATTAGCGTGATGCTCCATGTGCGAGATTACAATCTCGTCGCCCTTGCCGATATTCTGCCTGCCCCATGAAGAAGCAACAAGGTTAACAGACTCGGTAGCCCCCCTGGTAAAAATTATTTCCTCGAAATTTGCGGCATTAATGAATTTACGGATAATATTCCTTGCCTTGTCATATTCTGTTGTCGATTTTTGGCTCAGGTAATGCACCCCCCTGTGTATATTGCTGTTGTAGCCGGAATAATAATTTGTAAGTTTCTCTATTACCTGCCTGGGTTTCTGGGTAGTTGCGGCATTGTCCAGATAAATAAGGGGTTTGCCGTAAATTTCCCGGCTCAGAATTGGGAAATCCTGCCTGATTTTCAGGATGTCGAATTCCTTTTTATCCGTTACTAAGTTTTCTAAAGCCATTTTGTATCTTTACTCCAAATTAAACTCATGATTTTCCAGTACTTCGCAGAAATATATATCATCGGTTGCCAGCCTGCCGGCAATCTGTTTCTTGATTTCATTCCTCAATTGGGGAATACTAATTTTTTCAATTACTTCGCCTGCAAATGCCGACAATAGCAATGCCCTGGCTTTTTCGAGGCCTATCCCTCGAGAGGCCAGATAGAATATCTCTTCCTTATCGAGGCTACCCGAAGTGGCCCCGTGAGAACATTTCACATCATCGGCAAATATTTCGAGCTGCGGTTTTGTATTAATTGTGGCATCGCCGCTTAAAAGGATATTCTTATTCGACTGGTAAGCTTGTGTTTTCTGAGCGTCCTGCCTCACAAGTATTTTACCGTTGAATACAGCCTGCCCTTTACCGTCAATAATCCCTTTGTATAATTCATTGCTCATACAATTTGGCTTGGCATGGTCTATCGAAGTCCTGTTATCGATAAAGTCGCTGCCATTCAGGAAATACAATCCATAATAATTAGTTTCGCACCTCTCCCCATTGTGAGACGTATTTACCTGATTCCTATGGAACATTCCATTTATCGAAACAGAAACATTATTGAAAACTGAGTTGCTTTCCTGGGCAACTTCGGCGGTTCCGATAAAATATGAATTACCTCTGCAATTATGCATTTTGTGGAAGTCTAAGATACTGTCTTGACCAACGGCAATTTCTGTTACCAGGTTTGTCAACCCGAAGTTATCACCAAAAGTAAAACAGGTTTGTATTATCGAAGCCCTGGCATTACTGCCTGCAACCACTAGGTTTCTGGGGCTAGCAAGGATATCCCCTAACTTTGTGTCAGTAAGTAATAACAGCTGAACAGGTTTTTCGAGGACAGTACCGTCGGGAATATAAATAAAAGCGCCATCGGCAGCTAAAGCTGTATTCAATGCCGTAAAAGCTTCGCTTTCGTTCCTGGCAAGAGAATTGAAATGTTTTCTAATAATATCTGAATGAGTTTCGAAAGCGTCCCTTAGCGAAGTAACAACAATTCCGGTTTTGCCGTCCAACCGTGTTAAGCCTTTATTATAAAAGCCGTTGTACAGTACTATAATATTTTCGTAAATGTCTTCGTATAAGAACCTGTTTATATCATCGGCTGAAAAAGCCGGAGAAGTGGGCTCGGTAGCAGGAATGAAATCGATATTGTTAATAAAATTCACACTTGTATATTTCCAATCCTCGTTTTTGCGTGTCGGAAAACCCAGAGCCGTGAAATTATTGAATGCAGATTCCCTTATTCCATGCATATAACCATTCAATGAATGTGCGTCGGAATCTAACACATCCCTGAATTTTTCTTTTAATATATTTTGAAAACTATCCTTCATATTACTTACCTGATTTAATTATTACCGGCATTGCCGTTTTTAATCTAGTCATAGCCTTTCTCTTCAAGTTCAAGAGCAAGTTCTTTGCCGCCCGATTTCACTATCCTGCCGTTATACAGGATATGAACAAAATCCGGGACTATATAATTTAAAAGCCTCTGGTAATGAGTTATTACCACAAATGCATTGTCTTTATTCCTGAGTGTATTCACCCCCTGGGCAACTATTTTTAATGCATCTATATCCAACCCCGAATCAGTTTCGTCGAGTATTGATAATGTAGGCTCGAGCATTGCCATCTGGAAAATCTCGTTCCGCTTTTTCTCTCCACCCGAAAAACCTTCGTTGACCGCTCTGTTTATGAATTTCTGGTCGAACTCCACGAGGGCTGCCTTTTCTCTCATTAGCTGAAGAAAATCGATAGCATCGAGCGGTTCCAGCCCGCGATGTTTCCTGATTTCGTTAACGGAGGTCTTCATGAAATTAGCTACACTTACTCCGGGAATTTCAACAGGATACTGGAAAGCCAGGAATACTCCTTCGCGTGCCCTGTCTTCGGGCGGCAATTCTAAAATGTTTTTGCCGTTGTATAATACTTCGCCACCTGTTACTTCTATGTGTTCCCTGCCTGAGATTACCCCGGCCAGTGTACTCTTGCCTGTGCCGTTTGGCCCCATAATTGCATGAACTTCACCCGGATTGACTTCAAGGTCAAGCCCCTTAAGAATATCATTATCGTAAATCTTAGCTTTTAAGTCTTTTATTTTTAATAAGCTCATTCTAAAAACCCTTATATTTCATTAATATCAATACTTTGCTTTTTTGTAAATACATTGATTATTATCTTATACTCAACTAATCTGTACTAATTTCTTAATTTTATTCATTATTCATTATTATAATAACTTTTACCCAACGCTTCCTTCGAGGCTTACCGAAAGCAGCCTTTGTGCTTCGACGGCAAATTCCATGGGCAACTGGTTCAAAACATCCCTTGTAAATCCATTGATGATAAGCCCTACTGCATCTTCGTCCGAAATCCCCCTTTGTTTGCAGTAGAACATAATCTCTTCTGATATCTTCGATGTTGTTGCTTCGTGCTCGACGACAGAATCGGGATTGCTGACTTCGATATACGGGAAAGTGTGAGCGCCGCATTTATCGCCAATCAATAGCGAATCGCATTGTGAATGGTTGCGTGCATTTTCTGCTTTTTTGTTGATATTCACTAATCCGCGATAGCTGTTTTGGCTTTTGCCGGCCGAAATACCCTTCGATACAATACGGCTTTTGGTATTCCTGCCAATATGAATCATTTTAGTACCTGTATCGGCCTGCTGATAATTGTTTGTAACAGCTACCGAATAGAATTCCCCTACCGAATTATCGCCTTTTAATATGCAACTAGGGTATTTCCAGGTAATTGCAGAGCCTGTTTCCACTTGTGTCCAGGAAATCTTTGCATTTTCATCTAAGCAAATACCGCGCTTCGTAACGAAATTATAAATACCGCCTTTGCCTTCAGCATCGCCGGGATACCAATTCTGCACCGTCGAATACTTAATTTCGGCATTCTTATGTGCAACGAGTTCCACGACTGCGGCATGAAGCTGGTTTTCGTCCCTCATAGGAGCAGTGCACCCTTCGAGGTAGCTAACATAGCTGCCTTCGTCGGCAATAATTAACGTCCTTTCGAATTGGCCTGTCTGCGAAGCATTAATCCTGAAATATGTGGAAAGTTCCATCGGGCAGCGTACATTGGGCGGAATGTAGCAGAATGTACCATCGCTGAAAACTGCGGAATTGAGCGTGGCAAAGTAGTTATCAGTATAGGGTACAACTGAACCGAGATATTTTTCTACAAGTTTGGGGTGCTTTTGTATTGCCTCGCTGATGGGACAGAAAATTATTCCCAGGTCTGCAAGTTTGTCCTGATAGGTGGTTGCAATTGAAACACTGTCCATTACAGCATCGACAGCTACTCCTGCCAGCAGTTCCCTTTCGTGCAGGGGAATGCCTAATTTATCGAATGTTTTTAGTATTTCAGGGTCAACTTCATCGAGTGAATTCGGGCCTTCTTTTTTAGACTTTGGCGCAGCATAATAATATGAATCCTGGTAATCGATAGGCGGATATTTCAGCTTTCCCCAATGAGGCTCTTTCATCCTTTGC
>DAINRZ010000299.1:0-5158 GCA_036741575.1 Kapaibacterium sp. (SeqCode) | reverse complement strand
CGTAAGAGAAGCCGCTGATCTTGTTGTTGTGGATAAGGTTCTTAGTATTGACCAAAGTATCGAGATGATTAGTATTCTGCATTCCGAACATCGATTGATTAGCTCCGGGATTAAAGTAATCATCCTGCGGAGTAATTGTTCGCATTAAGATACCAGCCGAGTAGGAGTAAACATTGCCGCCGATAACCCTTGAATTAAGCTGATATGCGTAATTCGGGTTTATGTAACTTACCATAGGCAGCTGATGGTTTTTCCAGCTTTCAGTTGGATTGTTCGAAGTGATAACACAATTCTTAATCGTGATGTTCGAAGCGCCCTGGCTCAGGAAGAATACAGCATTCCATTTTGCATTGGTATGCAAAGTAAACTTGAGTGCTTTTTGCACTCCGCCGTCAAATGTGATGTAGCCTGCCGAATTGGCATAGCTCTTGCGCATGCTTGTGGCAGCATTATTAACTATAGCCGTACCATTATTGACAACCAAAGACTGGCCGAAAACAAAGCCGACGCCAACACCGGAATATAGATGGATATGAACGGATCCTTCGGTTGTGGATAGTGCTGTCGAAGGTTTGAAAGTAATAGTATTTGTAGAGCTAACGCCATAAATTCTACCTCTCAGGTCAATAGTAGGCTGTGTGCCTATCATCGAAAGATCACCTTCGTTATAGCTCGATTTTGTAAATTCAAAGACTACGGGGCCGCTCACACCCAAAAGGTAAAGCTGCTCTACAGCCTGCGTAATAGAGGTAAAGTTCCTGGAATTATAAGCAGAGTCGGCAGATGCGTTACCGGTATTTTTATCGGGGCCGATAGTATAAGTGCCATTCATAGCACTCAAGACTTCGAACGTATCGATTACTGTATTATTTACTTCGATATCATCGTCCAAAGCTTCGATTGTTGCCTCGATTTGGAATTTGCCCGGGATTTCGGGTGTAAAGAAATCATAAACATGATCGGTGGTATTATAGGCAATACCTGCAGGAATACTTGGTACTTTCACATTTTGCTTTTTATAAACTTCTGTTTTATCGGGGAGATGCCTGATAATAACAGTAGTAGGAGCATCGGAAATATCGTCGATGCCGTTATTTCTGTACCTAACCCTGGGCTGCAGAGGCCTGCCGACGAAGTATTCGTTTACAACATTCTCGGAAGGCTGGTTATTAGGCTCGATAATACCAATAGCTTCTGCTTCAATCTGCGGTGCAACTTTAACTATATGGGCTTCCGAGCTTGTTGTCCAAGGCCAGTAGTTATTCATCGATTCCTGGTCGCCCGGGAGGTTTGAATAAGCATAGAATTTAAATTCGCCGATGTTGCCGAGAGGATTCCACATCTTGAAGTCAACATCGAGTTCTTCGCTCAGGGCCAGCTTATCGCCGGGATTGGCTGCTTCCCAATATACGGAATCCCTATATACTTCGACATTTGCGCTGTTTAACACCCTGACAACTGTCCAGAAAGCTCCAATTTCATTGAGGCCCCTGTTTATAAATTTCAACCTTACAGGTATCATGCCGGTAGAAGGATAAACTCCCTCGAGCTTCGATCTTGGGAAAACAACCCTTTTTATTTCAAGGTCCCAGTCCGATGCGATATTGAAATTATAAAAGTTAGAATAATTTTTAGCATTATGTGTAATTACGTTTGTAACTCTGTAAAAACCGCCTGAAATATTTGACATATTCGTTTTCAGGTCGAGGCTTCCGTTGGGCGCCGTACCAAATGCGGGATTAGAAGGAGCGCCGGGAGTAGCTGTAGCAAATTTCTGATTTACAAGCGGAGAGAAATTATCTGTTGCATTGTATATTACTTTGTACTTGGGATGAACGGGGAATGAAATCGGGCCGTCTATTTGTTTGTTGACACTGGCGCCTCCTGCAATATTATCGAGTGTCATTTGCGGGTGCTGATCGTCGCCATATCCCGAAGGGTCTGTAGAACCGTCGCCGTAGATATAATCCCTACGTAAATCGATTCCTGCCGAAGGCCTGTCCAGCTTGATCTGAGGGCCATAAGATACGAGAATACAATTGCCCTGCTGGATTTTATCCCATGTTTCATTATCCTGAACAGTTTCGTAGGCTCCCCAGCCTCTCGAAAGCTCGGCTCCCATGCTTGCGTGCATACCGTATTCCCAATTTTCGTAACCCATGTTGCCGTTTCCGTTGGGGTCGATATTGACATAACCGATATTTTTTGTGGTTCTCCAGGCATAAGGCCATGTGTAGTCAATCTGGTCATAATTCCCGTTGTAATATTTTGTGAATCCGATCATACTGTAGTTGGTATAGCCCCACTGGGCGCATCCCCAGCATACATCGATACCGTCCCTGTCCATCGGGCCGTAATGGATTTCGATATTATTCGAGCCTTCGTATAATTTAATCTGGAAATTAAACCTTGGATTGCCCATGAAATAGTAGTAATAATCATAGTCAACGTAGTACCAGCATAGATTCGAAAACTGGAACGTAGCAACACGGTTGCCGAAACTGCCTGTTACATGATATTTCATCGAATAATCATTCGGATAGTTCCATGTCCAGTAAGAAAGGTACATACCCCAAAGGCCATAAATATAAGCGCCGTAACCCCTGTTGTATTCGTAACGGGTCAGTTTATCGGCAAAATCACCGTAGCCGTATGGTGCATAGTAGCTGTAGCCAGAGTCTTTGTAGCCGCCGTAACCATAGGGGTAATTATACCAATACGGATAATAACTATAGTTTGAAAGCTTTAAGCCACCGGAACCGAGAGCTGTAACATAGCGGCAATTCATTCCGTCGTAGTAAAAATCGAACGGAAGAATGACCGGAAGATTATAGTAATAGTAGCTGCCGGCATATATCTGGTCCCAGGATGTCAGCGGCTGGTATTGCTTGTTTATCACCTTAAACGAAGCATCCTGCAACGGAGGCTGGGAATACAGATTTGCTCCGCAGAACAAACTAATTACCAGCGTCGCTGTTATAAATAGTTTTTTACTTAACATATCGTACCTCAAAAAATTTTAAATAATCTAATAAATTTATTCATTTTTTTTTTCTAACGTTTCAAAACAAAATTTAATAATTACAAATATCACACCAAAATTATCGGAGTATTTTTAAAATTATCAATTTTATCAATTGCCATTTTTCTTTTTAAAAACAATAACTTACCCGACAGCTCCTTTACTTTGATATTTAACAAAATAAAACACAGATACAATTCTGTACCATCATTTTATATAAATGACACATTAATATCATTAATGATTCAAAAATATTGAAATTTCTTGAATAATCAGAAAAAAAAATAATCATTTACACCCAAATATTATTTGAATGTAATAAGCTGTGGGGTTCTTCAATCAGTGTCCGTTGCCGGATAGTTAAATTATTTACTTTTAAGGTATTTTCAAATTGGCCGGCTGCCGGATTATTTCCGGCAGCCAATCCAATTACTCATTATTTTACAATTCTCAACTGCCTTGTAATATTCATGCCGTTAATGTTCATCACGATGTTGTAGTAACCGTTAGTAAGATTCGATACGTCGAGCCTTTGCTGATAACTGCCGGCTGCAAATGTACCGTTTGCCACTGTCATTACATTTTTGCCTGTCAGGTCGTAAATCGCCAGATGCAATTCGCTGCTGCTGCCAAGCGTAAACATAATGTTCGATTCGCTGCCTGCAGGATTGGGCATTGCCTCGCTGAGGCTGAAGCCGCCGCCAGCGCCGACAGTCACTTCTACTACTTCGCTGTAAGTGTACTTACCGTCCAGGTCAACCATTTTCAGCCTGTAAGCATATGTATTGCCGTTGGCAACGTTGCGGTCAACAACCGGGCCGTAGAGTATTCTCTGGCTGCTCTTGCCGGCTGCTTTTTCCTCGCCGATTTTGACAAACGAACCATAACCGGCTGCATTAACATCGGCACGCTCGATTTCGAACCTTGCGCTGTTTATTTCGCCGGCTGTTTCCCAGCGGATTTCTACGCGGTTATCGTTGGCACGTGCATAAAAACTAATGAGTTCGACAGGAATAATCATACTGCCGTTCTTGTTCAGGAAGTCGATAACTCCCCTGAGCACCTGCTCGATATCGCCGAAATGGCGCCAGTCAACAGCAAGGTAAACAGCATTAAAAGCAAGAGTAATTGTTGCAGTCCCTGCCGAGGTCTCGACGGGCGCAGGCGAGCCGATGACTGATGCGGGATTGTAACTGTATGCAGTCCTTGTCAGGCCCAGGCTGCCGTTGTTAATAGACAATAGTCCTGGCACCGGATTTGGATCTGCCGGTATTGCCATTGTCTTTAGCACCGGCTGTTTTAATGTCCTGGCAATTGCCTCGCCTGCCAGGTACCTGCCGGCATTATCCTGTGTGGCATATACAGCGCCGCCGTTAGGATCGGTCGGATAAGCAGTATATTTCCGTGCAAACAGGGTGTTCTTAACCCAAACCGAATCCGGGCCGAAGTTCAGCCGCATCATCTCCTGGCTGCCGATTATAAGGCTTTTCTTCAGGCCGGGAGCGCCAGACTGCAGGAATTTAGTAATATCTTCTTTTTCGAACCTCGAAAGGGCATTCTCGTCGGCATCACTCCAGATTACTGTGTTGTATAGTGTGTAATCGACAGCCCTGGGCTCCCATGCAGTTCGCTCCAGAATGTCGAAATATGGTTCCAAAATGGGGAACTCACCACTAGTATTCCATTTGTTTTCCCAGCCCAGCCTTTTGAAGCCGGCCATGAGCGAGTCGTAATTGCGCCTGCCTGCAAAAATATCGGCAGAGGCCCCTACGCCCATATCATATGGAGTATTCTCCGCCGAAATGATAATACTGTAGAGCGATTTCTTGATATAGAAGCGCACTGCTTTTTCGAATATATTATTCGACAAATCCTCGTCGTTCTGTATGGAAATTTCAATTTTATAAAGCGGAGTTACGTTATTGGCCATTGTGGAATACCACCCTGGAATAGTGTAGAGCGAATCCGGGTCGAAGTCTGTGCCTTCGAAAGCCTTATTCCAGTCGCCGTAGGAACGCGGGTAGAATTCTTTTTCGCTGCCGTCCGCAAGGTTGAAGTTCACTTCAATAGTTTCCGATACAGGTATATTGATTATCGATGTCTCGGTAATTTCGGGAGTAGCATAAAAGTTGCCGG
>DAINRZ010000298.1:0-5169 GCA_036741575.1 Kapaibacterium sp. (SeqCode) | reverse complement strand
TGCAAGCAGAAGACGTTATACGATTTCGTATTCGGGGACTGGATGTCAGACGTGTTCGATTCCGATCTAAAAGAACTGGAACTCTAACGGCGACCATGCTCCTGCCTATTTAATCAATCTCTACCTGGCAACCGGCGAAAAAAAGTACGCCGAAATGCTCGAATACATGTTCGATACTATTGCAAAGTATTTCCCTGATTACGAAGAAAGCGCGTTTGTCCAGGAACGGTTTTTCGAGGACTGGACGCACGATAAAGGTTATATCTGGCAGAAGAACAGGGCTGTGGTAGGCCACAACCTGAAAATCGCATGGAACCTGATGCGCTTTTTCTCGACACAGCCAAAGCAGGAATACCTCGATTTTGCCCGGAAAATAACAGAGATTATGCCCGAAAACGGCAGCGACAGGCAAAGGGGCGGCTGGTACGACACACTCGAAAGAGAAACTAAACCCGGCGGGAAGCACCACAGGTTTGTGTGGCACGACCGTAAAGCCTGGTGGCAACAGGAACAGGCGATATTAGCTTATTTAATTACTTTCGGCCTGCTTAAAGACGGTGAGTACCTTAGGCATTCAAGGGAAGCAGCCTCGTTTTACAATGCTTTTTTCCTCGACCACGACGACGGCGGCGTTTATTTTAACACCTTTGCCAATGGTATGCCATACTTATTGGGCGATGAAAGGCTTAAAGGCAACCATGCCATGAGCGGATACCACAGCACCGAATTGTGTTATCTTTCAACGATTTATATAAATTTGTTGATAAATAAGCAGCCAATCTTTTTGTATTTCAAACCTTACCCTAATTCATTCAAGGACAATATTTTGCGCGTTTCGCCGGATATACTGCCTGAAAACAGTATTTTTATCGGTGAATGTTATATAGACGATGAAAAATACAACGATTTCGACCCGTACGGATTGACGGTAAAGCTGCCGGATACTGACAAAAGAGTAAATGTAAAAGTAAAAATACAACCAAAAACATGGTTAGATTAACATAGGAGGAGAAGATATATGGGAATTCAATTCGAAAAAAACGATAACGGCCTTTTGGTAAACCTGGAGGGTAAAGTTGATAATAAAACCGCACCGGAAATACAGGCTGCATTACTTAAAGAATCTGCAAATTACGATACTATTACTATAGATATGTCAAAAGTTGATTATATGGCCAGCGCCGGCCTCAGGGTGCTGCTATTGCTATACAGGCAAGTTAAAGCAAAAAACGGAACTGTCTATTTATCAGCAGTTTCCAGCGAAATCAGGGAAGTAATGAAAATTACTGGGTTTGCAAATTTCTTTAAATTTATCGAATAACTAATTGAAATATAAACAATTTAATATAGGTAGCCATGGGAATAAAATTAAATACTGAGTTTGCTGAGAATATTGCCAAACTGACGATAGAAGGCGATGTTGATACAACAACAGCCCCTCTTTTGATGAAGGAAGTTGAAAAAGTAACTTCGAGCAAGCCTGTAAAACTTGTGATTTTTGCTGAAAACCTCAATTTCATGTCTTCGGCAGGATTGAGAGTTATCATATTTGCAAAGCAAAAACTTGGCGCAGAAGCCTCGATATACCTTGTTAAGCCACAGGAGCAAATTGTGGATACACTGAAAAAAACAGGTTTTCACCTGAGTGTCCATATTGTTGACAGCTTTTCGGATTGAAAGGAAGGAAAATATGAAACAAAAAACATTCCCCGGAAATCTCGATTCGCTAAGCCCAATAAGGGATTATGTCAACACTGAAGCAGTCTTGGCAGGATTAGACAAAAAAGCTGCTTATAATCTGTGCCTCTCTATAGATGAAGTAGCTACTAACATAATTAATTACGGCTATATAGAAGCAGGAATAGAAGGCAATATTGATGTATTCATAGATAATAACGGAGCTCAGTTAACGGTAATACTCGAAGACAGGGCGCTTCAGTTCGATCCAAGGGATAACGACATGCCGACAGACGACGATCTGAACCTACCGCTCGAAGACAGAGCTATCGGAGGCCTTGGGATTTTCCTGGTATTCTCGAGCGTCGATAAATTCGATTATGAATATTCCGATGGTAAAAACAGGAATATTTTTATAATGAATTTAAATAAAGAATAGCTGCCATGCCTTTGAAAGTTAGTTTTGGCAAAAAGCTGCTGATACCGCTATTGGGGATTAACATTGTCTCGATAGGGGGCCTGGCTTATTCACTAATGGCAAAAATTCCATTCAAGGCAAATCTTGAGACATTTAATTTCGGCGCCCTTAGAATGGATATTTTCGATTATTCTCTAATAGCATTCATTGCATCCACAGTACTAATTATCTTTGTGGTATTATTCTTTTCCAGCCGTGTTAAGAAACTTGAAAGAGTTACACAGGCGCTGATTAACACCAATTTCAAGGGAAACGAAAAAGAAGCAGCCATTGTGCGCGATATGGCATTAAAATATAATGACGAACTTTCTGAACTTTCAAAAATGGTTTTGTACATGAATTCCATGCTGAACCAGTATATGGAAAACCTCGACGAAACCCTTTCCGACAAGGAGCATATAGATTCGGAACTGAACGTTGCCTGGGAGATACAAAAAGGTATTCTTCCCGGAGAAGACACTGCCCTGGCCGGCAGGAATGATATAATCATCGATGCTGTGCTGTCGCCTGCCAAGGACGTTGGCGGCGACTTATACGATTACTTTTTAATCGATGACAGCCACCTGTTTTTCTTGATCGGGGATGTGTCCGACAAAGGCATTCCTGCTGCGATGTTTATGACAGTAACGAAAACACTGTTCAATACCCATGCAATTTTCGGAGATTGCAAAAATGTAAAAGAGATTGTATCGAGGGTGAATATCCAGCTATCGAGAGATAATCCAAAACTCATGTTCGTTACTTTCTTTGCCGGGATAATAGATTTGGAGAGCGGGCATACAGAATACATCGACGGGGGCCACGAATCGCCGTTTATATTAAAAGCCGGCGGCGAAACTTTCCAGCTCGAAAAAAAATCCGGCAGGCTGCCTTTAGGCGTAATGGCCGATTTTGAATACGATTCACACATTTTCGGCTTAGCCAAGGGCGACACAATTGTACTATATACCGATGGCGTAATCGATGCAAAAAGCGCCGCCGGCCAAAGGTTTGGCGAAGACGGCATCATTCGTTCGCTTGCATATTCGGGGAGTAAATCCTCACCCTTCGATGTCAATAAAACCCTGCTGCAGAACATAAGGTCTTTTTCGATAGGCAGCACTCAGTTCGATGATATTGCAATCCTTACTTTGAAATACTCCGGCTGACCAAATAAGCTTATGATTTTGAATACAATCTGCGTATAGCAGCAAAAACTGGTTTCCTTTGTCAGGCAAAACTTTTTGCAGAATAATACCTTTTTCTTTTCTCAGGCTTAACTTCTTCCAAATCAAGGAGCATTAGCCCGTCTATTGTTTTGAATTCATTGTCCCTGCCAAAGTCCATGAATTTCACCCCGCCATAATTGCACAATTCAGTGTATTTTTTGAACAAAACAGGCACACTATAACCAAAATTTTTCAGCGCTGTTTTCAGGCTTTTAAAGTCCTCTTCATAATTATCGCTGCCCATAATACCGGCTAAGTGTTCCTGCTGCAATTTGGGCACAATGTACCTTTCTGTTGCATTGGCAAGGTTTTTCTCGTGCGAGTACCACTTTTTATAAAAATAAACAATCATAGCCTGGGCATCGGGATTATATGAATTGCTGATGCTTACCGCCCCAAAAAGGTATCTGACACCGGGGTATTCCGATAAAAATGCTGCAATTCCCTGCCACATGTAATCCAAAGCGCTGCTCCTCCAATATTTTTGCTGAATAAAACTTCTGCCTAATTCAATTGATTTGACGAGTATTTCATTGAATTCACCTGTAAATGAATACAGGCTGCTGTTATAAAGCCCGGCAATGCCTTTTTTAGCTGATATTTCGCTGCAGATTCCAATCCTATAGGAACCAACGATTTCTAATTCTTCCTCATCCCATAAAACCAAATGCTTATAATAGGCATCGTATGAATCGAAATCCAGTTTCATACCGGTGCCCTCGCCCACCTTTCTGAATGTGATTTCCCTAAGCCTGGCAATTTCTTTTATTGTATTGGGTGTTTTCTCGTAGTCAGTAAGATAGATTTTCTTAGAATCGTATGTATATCCCAATAATTTTGATCCATTTAACTCTTTTCGAATAATTTTTTTGTCAACAGGATGAATTATTGTATTTACTGTTTTGAATATACCGGATTTATTGTTTCCCAGCCTGTAAACGTGCCTTTTTAGCAGCTTTGTCAGTACCGGCACTTTTACGGTTTCTGTGCTGAATACCTCGGCAGGAATAAGGTTGCCTGCTTTCAGGTTTATTGTTTTGCCTCGTTTATTGAATATCTGCCCTGCCAGCATAAAAATTGCCATCGAGTCGATTATTGCCGATACTAAATAAAATAATATGGAATTCCTTGCTTTGATATGGAAAGGCAGAACAGGTGAATTATATGTTTTGGCTAGCTTAACGGCTCCGGCCATCCACTTGCGGTCTTTAATACCTCTTAATGTCAGGCGTGATACTTCGCCGGCAGGAAACAGAATAATCACCTCGTCGTTTTCGAGGGCTCCTTTGATATAACTGAGGTATTTTTTCTGCGAGGAGACGGAAAATACATCGAAGGGAAGAAATAAGTTTGATAGATTTGGCAAGCTAAGCAGTATATCGTTTGCCACAATCCTTACATCCTTCCTCACTTCGCCGACAGCTTTCAGCAGAGCCAGTCCGTCGAGCGCCCCCAAAGGGTGGTTCGATACTATTATCAGCCTGCCTTCCGAGGGTATCCTCAATTTATCGGATGAACTCAGGTTATACGAAAAATCGAGGTAATCGAATAATTCATCTATAAAATCGAAGTCTTTTTTATCAAGAAATCTCTCAAGTGAATTATTTACTTCCCTGATATATAGTATTTTATTTAAAATACTAAGCACCATTCCACGCAGAAACTCAGGAATAGAATCAAGGAATTCAGGCGCTTTGGATTCAATGATTTCTTTCAGGTCAATTTTTTGCATAATACTCACTTAAATATTTTAACTGAACCACTATGCACTGAAAGTGCATAGGTTGGTTCAATGAATGAAATTCA
>DAINRZ010000297.1:0-5175 GCA_036741575.1 Kapaibacterium sp. (SeqCode) | reverse complement strand
CGAAGATTTGGCAAAAGCATCTTCCCTGTAAACCACATCCCTGATAATTTTTATCAAAGTGGATTTACCATCCGGCTTCCTGACAGTAAGCCTGACTTCTGTTCCCTTTTTGCCCCTGATAAGCCTGACGGCATCATCGAGCCTCATGTCTATAACATCGACAGGCTCTGCCTCGCCCTGAGCCACTTTTAGGATAAGGTCGCCTGCTTTAAGCTCGCCCTGCTTGTATGCCGGGCCTCCGGGCACAATACTCTCCACTTTCACATACTCGTCCCTCTGTGTCAGAATAGCCCCTATACCTTCGAGGCTGCCGGATATGCTAATATCGAAATCCTCTTTATCCTTTGGTGGGAAATAATTGGTATGCGGGTCGTTGACCATAGCTATCGAGTTCATATAATCGGCAAAACGGTCGTCTTTAGTAATTTTGGCCAGCCTGTGAAAATAACTCTTATATCTCTCGGATAAACGCTCGCGCGCATTCTTTTCGAGAGAATCGAACGGCATTATTTTTACGGTTGTATCTTTGTTCTCTTTCGCCTTTTCCTGGGTTTCCAAATCGCTGACAATTCTTGTCATGGCCTCATATTTAAGGCCCTTGCGCCAGTATTCTTTCAGTTCTGCTTTATCTGCGGCAAAATCAAAGTCTTCAGGATCAATGATATATTCTTCGTCGTCAGCATAATCAAAAGGCTTTGACAAGATTTCTTTGTAGTATGATTCAGCCTCGTTTATTCTGCCGACAATCAGATCATTGCTTAAATTGAAAAAATCCAGTGCATTTTCGATTACCTGGTCATCTATCTTATCCCTGTATTTTTTCAATTCGCCAATGTCGGACTTTATCAGGAATCTCTTGAAGTAGTCCAGCCTCTTGATATATTCATCGAACACACTTTCAGAAAAAGCGTCATTAAGCTCCTTTGGCGAATAATGCATTGTCCTGATAGTTTCATTAATTGCTTTATTTATCAGTGGATATTTCTCTGTGCTTTCGGAATTGTTTGCCTGGCAAAATCCCATGCAAAGCGTCATTATCAGAAACGGCATGAACCTGATTGATCTCATATCCTAACCTATTCTCTCTTTATTGTGAAACAATTTAATTTGTATTATCGTAAAAGACACCAAAATATTGAAATTTGAATTCATTAGTATGTATGTTTCTTATTTAATCCCACATTATGGGTTTGATTCCCCGCCACTTGTGGCGGGATACATTTTCATCTTGATTTGATACCCCGTTGCTTGCGGCGGGGTAGTTCACTAAAACTAAAGTACTATATAAAGTAATTATTCCACTCAATAATCGAAAAAATAAACAGGTACATATAATACTATTTCTCAGCCGAATGAGAATAGTCGCATATTGAATCAGGAAAACAGCTTTAAAAGGATATTACTGCATTTCCTTTATAAGCCTGAATCCGAGAGAAACGGCTCCGTGCAGAGCATTGCCCTTTGGCTCCACCCTTTGCAGCCCGGAGTTCTTGTCTATCCTCTCATAGAGCATTTTTGCCAATATCGTATCGGCATCTATAATACCACCCATTAGGGCTACAGGCATTTTCTTTACTTTGGCATCTTTGGCAATGGCGCTAAGCAATTCCATCAAATGAAAAGCCGACCTCTCGATTATCTCTTTGCACACCTGGTCGCCTTCTTCGGCGCATTGCATAACTGCAGGTGTCAGCATTTGGTAAACAAAACCTCCTTCGCCATAGGATTTCACGATAGTCCTTGGCTGGTCCAGGTCTATTGTCGGAACAAGCTCGACCAGCTTGGAAGCAAGTTTCGTCGGATTGCCCCTGCCGTCTATGCTGCGTACTATAGCCGTAAGGCCTTCCCTGCCTATCCAGGCGCCGCTGCCTTCGTCGTCGAGTTCTATCCCCCATCCGCCGCAGCGCGATAATTTTTTGTTGAACCGGCCCAAAGCGATGGAACCTGTGCCGACTATCATCACAACTCCGTTATCGCTTTCGAATGCGCCTTCGAGCGCCAACTCGGCATCGCTGATTATAAGCAGGTCGTTGAGTGTGATTTTTTGCTGCCTGGCAAGTGTTTTCAGCAGCTGCGTGGAACGAAGTTTCTCTTCTTCGAGCCACACACCTGCTAAACCGATTACCACTGCATCCAGCTCTTCAGATTCAATTTCTGCTTTGGAACATAATTCTATAATAACGTTAAGCAATCTTTCGCACGATTCGGCTACCCCGACAGCGCCGATACGGGTGGTGCCCGAATTGGACTGCGATAGTATCCTGCCGCCTTTGTATAATATACCCCTGGTGCGCGTACCGCCGCCGTCGATACCAATGATTGTGTAATCGTTTTTTTGAGCCATAAAACTGTTATCCGCTTTTTTCTTCATAAAATGTCGGAGGTATATTTACAAATACTATGCCACTAAATTACATTAATTCTTATATCTATCCAAAAATTCCCTGATAACATCATCAGCCGAGGCTTCCAGCTGCGAAGGCACTCCGTCGAACCTCACTTTTCCCTCGTGTATCATAGCTACCGAATCTGCTACCCTGAATACAGAGAACATATCGTGGGTGATAACCAACGACGTAACGTTTAGTTTGAGGGCCAAATCGGCTATCAGGCTATCAATCTGCTCCGATGTAACCGGGTCGAGGCCTGTTGTCGGCTCGTCATAAAATATGTACGATGGGTTTCCTACAAGCGCCCTGGCCACGCCAACCCTCTTTCTCATACCACCGGATAAATCGGAAGGCTTCTTCACCTTCAGGATTGCCCACTCTTTCAGCAGGCTCTCCGAATAACCCCCGTTAATATCGGGAAGCATAGCTACTGCGGATAGCACCCTGATAGCTTCGCTCTCGAGTGCTGCCATGTCCCGTAGGCCATGCTCATATTGTGAGATTACCACATTTTCGAATACATTGTATGAATCGAACAAAGCAGAACCCTGGAACACAAAGCCGATTTTCCGCCGGAGGCCGAAGAGCTGGCCGTTTGTTAATGTCGATACATCGAGCCCGTCGATAATAACTTTGCCGCTGTCGGGTTCGAGAAGGCCGACAATATGCTTTAGCAACACACTTTTGCCGCTGCCCGATTTACCAATAATACATTTAGTCGAACCAGTCGGAATAGTAAGGTCAATCCCAGCAAGAACGGTTTTCTCGCCAAAGTTTTTCCGCAGGTTTTTTATTTCTATCATTCTGTTTTCTACACTTTCGCCATTTGACCTATTAAGTGAAAGAGACGCAAGTTAATGCGCCTCTTATACTTAATATAATTAATTGCTATCATTGCTTAGTGACAGGCGGTTATTTCAATTACGAAGGAATCTCGATGGCTACTATCCTTGATGTGTCCTTATACTTGACGTATAAAACAACAGCCTGGCCTTTGCTCTTTCCTTCGAGTGCCTTTTTAAGATCCTTCACGGAATTAATCTCCTGCTTATCGACTTTGTAGATAACGCCGTCGGGCGCGAGCCTCCGGTTGAAAGCAGCGCCAAACCTTTCAACTGACGAAATATAAGCGCCGTGGTCGATGTCGAATTTCTCCTTCAGGCTTGAATTGAGTGGCTCCACCGAGAAACCCAGCTCGCCGAATTTATAACTGGAGGCCTCTTTTTCAGCCTCTTCAGGTTCGCCCTTGACAGGAGCACTGTCTGCTAATTCTTCACCCTCGCGGGCTTTCAGAGTAACTGTCTTGCTTATCTTTTTGCCGTCGCGCCAAAGCGTCAGGCTTACGTCGTCTCCTGCCCTTTTCTTGGCAATAATACTTTGAAGCTCGTTCGACGAAGAGACTTTCTTGCCGTCCACTTCGAGTATAATATCGCCCATTTCAATTCCTGCCTTCTTTGCAGGGCTGTCTGGCAACACTCCTTGCACCATTGCTCCTGCAACATTATCGAGCCCTGCCGATTTGGCAATCACTTCATCCACAGTTTCAATCTGAACGCCGATATACCCTCTGTCAATCTTGCCGTCGTCTATCAGGTCGAGAACAACTGCCTTCACTAAGTCCACCGGTATTGCAAAACCATAGCCCATGTAGCCGCCTGTGCGTGTAGCAATTGCAGTATTGATGCCAACAAGGCTGCCTTCGAGGTTGAACAGGCCGCCGCCGCTGTTGCCTGGATTGATGGCTGCATCAGTCTGGATGAAGTTCTCCACGGAATAGCCGCCGCGATTACCGCCCAGGGCAAGCCGTCCCCTGCCGATTGCGCTTACGATACCTGCGGTGATTGTATGGTTCAGGCCGAGTGGATTGCCTACCGCCAACACCATATCGCCCACCTTGACATTTTCAATTGATGCAAAGTGAGCCACAGGCAGCGACTTTGCTTCTATCTTTATTACTGCTATATCTGTAAGGGGATCTACCCCGATTAATTTAGCTTTGTATTCCTTCTGGTCGCTTGTCGTTACCTTTATCTCCTTGGCCTTCTCGACAACATGGTTATTTGTAACGATATAGCCGTCCTCGGAGATAATGACACCCGAACCGCCGCCTTCGCTCTGCTGCGGCCCTTCCTGGTTGGGGAAGCCGTGGAATTCGAAGAACTCTTTGAATTCATCCGAGAAAGGATTGCGGCTTGCCGACACTTCGAAAACCACGCTAATGCTGACTACAGTAGGAACCGTTGCTTCGCTGGCAGCCCTGTATGCGTCGTTGAGCGCTTTAACCGCCTCGCTCATAGCTACAGGCGGCTTGCCTGCGCCGATATTATCCTTGGCGAAAAGACTGCTGACCACTCCGGGGCTGATTGCAAGTATTACAATAAGAGCCGTTGCCATCAAAGCCCCTGCAATTCCGAAAGTTGCCATTACTTTGCGATTCATATCTTTTTAACTCCCTGAGTTTTGTTAAGAAAATCTTAAAACTACAAACCATTAGAACGAAAAAAATGATGAAATCTTGTTAATAAAATTTTTCATTTTTGAAATGAGGATGAATCCCTCATCCTGAAGCATTATCTTAATATTTTCACCATTGTCATTAAATTTGCGTTTAGCCTCGCCTAACATATTATTTAGCCATTTTCGCCCGAAAAATCGCGATTTCGGTAAAATTCCGGTAAACTTTTTCCCGGGGTGGTTTCCGCCTTCGGACTGGACGTTCGGGCTTGCATAGCCGACAAGTTGCCTGTCATACCCGCAAATGCAGGCGCAGTCTCCCTTGGAAGGG
>DAINRZ010000296.1:0-5222 GCA_036741575.1 Kapaibacterium sp. (SeqCode) | reverse complement strand
ATATAAATTGAATCGATGTCGGGCCTTTCTTCCCTGTCCACTTTTATGCTGACAAAGGCTTCGTTCATCAGCCGGGCAATGTTATCGTCCTCAAAAGATTCTTTTTCCATAACGTGGCACCAGTGGCATGTGGAATAACCAATCGAAAGGAACACGGGCTTGTTTTCGAGCCTTGCTTTTTCGAATGCTTCGCCGCCCCAGGGATACCAGTCCACAGGATTGTACGCATGCTGCTGCAGGTATGGGCTGCTTTCGTTTGCCAGCCTGTTGGGCTTTTTCTTTAAGTCTGCCATCTATAATAAAATAAATTATTAATGCGAATTAATTTTGGAATAATAACGTATTGGTTGCAAAATATTATAAGTTATTTGTTTTTCACGTATTTTTCCAGCCACTTATCCATTTCCCACAGCATGTGAAAAAGTGATTCTCTTGCCATATAGCCGTGGCTTTCCTTTGGTAGCAATACCAAGCGCGCTGTGGCGCCATGTCCTTTCAGGGCACTGAAAAACCTCTCGCTTTGCATGGGGAAGGTACCCGAATTATTATCCTCGGCCCCGTGGATAAGCAATATCGGCTCTTTAATTTTATCGGCAAACATGAACGGGGACATCTCGATATATTGAACCGGCGCTTCCCAGAAGGTCCTTTCCTCGGACTGGAAGCCAAAAGGCGTGAGAGTTCTGTTGTAAGCGCCGCTGCGCGCAATACCAGCGGCGAATAAATCAGTATGCGCCAGCAGGTTGGCAGTAGTAAATGCGCCATAGGAATGGCCGCCGAAAGCAATCCTGGCGCTGTCGGCTATACCAAGGGTTACGATATGGTTGACGATTGCCTTGGCATCCATTTGGAGCTGCTGTACATAAGTATCGTTGGGTTCGGTTTTGCCCTCGCCGATAATAGGCATCGAAGGATCGTCCAGGACAGCATAGCCCTGTGTCAGCCAAAATAGCGGCGACATCGCGCTAACCCGGATGAATTTATAAGGCGAGTCTTTTACCTGGCCGGCTGCGCTCTTGCTCTTGAATTCGCTGGGGTAAGCCCACATCAGTACCGGCAGCTTGACTCCTTCTTTGTAACCAGGAGGCAGGTAGAGGTCGGCGGTCAAATCTACTCCGTCCTCGCGCTTATACCGCAGCACCCGCTTTTCGGCTTTTTTCAGGAAAGGGTAGGGGTGGGGGTAATCAGTTAGTTTTTTAAATGTCTTTGTGTTCAGGTCCCTCAGGCAGTAATTTGGCGGCTCTTCTACAGATTCCCTGCGTGTCAGGATAAGTTTTTTATTCATATTAATGACAGACAGCGGCGTCTCGTAGTATAGGCTTTCGGATTCCCATACTTTAATCCTGACCTTATCATCCAGGTTGAACATGGACATAAAAGGTATATCCCCGCGTGGTGAAGCGCCCTGGCCAAACAAAAACAGGATACTCCGGGTTTGCCCTGCCAGAAGCACATGGAAACCGCGTTCATTCGGTTTGGTAATGAAATCGCCTGGATTGGCATATCTGTCTTCGGTATTCAAATCGAAGAGGACGGTTTTATTGTCCTGGCCGGGATTTATTTCATCGGGAGCAAATAAGTAACGGGTCTCCCTGCGTGTTTTCCACCAGCCGTCGTAGAGGATTGCCGTTTTTCCGCTGCCCCACGTAATGCCGCCATACCTGTATTTCAATCCGGCAACAAATACCGGCTCGCCATCGAAGGGAGCTTTAAGGCTGAAAATACTATCCCTGATTTCAGCGGTAGTTTCGGGATTGCCCCCGTCGGCAGCTTCGGCCCAGTAAAGCTCGGCATCTGCGTCGGCACGCCATGAAAATCCGCGCTTACCGGTTCTGACTGCGTCGAATCCCTTGGGAAGGCTCTCTGTCAGGGGGACGTTTTCTATTACCTTTACGGAATTGCCTTCGATATCGAACATCTCAACAGTCATTGGGAATCTGTCCCATGGAACCAAATATGAGTATGGCTTATTGATTCTAGCAGTTAATATATATTTACCATCGGGCGACGGCTGGAAAGAGCGGTAGATGCCGTTTGGCAGGAATTTCTCAATCTTGCCGTCAATCGTAACTTTATATAATTGAGAATCGAAATAATAGTCGAACAATTGCTCGTCGTATGGCGATTGCAGCAGGTCCTGGTAAGTCCTGAGCGGCGCCGGTTTACCGTCCGAAACGCTTACTACCGGGCCTTTAGGCACGGGGTCGGCAGCAGGCGGTGTTCCTTTGCCGTTAGGCTTTGCCTTCACAATCAGTGTTTTACTGTCGGAAAGCCATGTATATGCAGCACCCATAATGCCAATAAGTTCCAGGTCAGTAATTTTTTTCGCTTTCAGCGAATCGGTATATATTATCCAAAGTTCAATCGTGTTATCCAATGTATTGGTAAACGCAAGTTTTTTGGAGTCGGGCGACCAGGAAATATTGCTGACCGAGAGCATTTTTGGAAGCCCGCTGATAGAAGGCTCTTCGTATGTCCAGAGGTTTTTCAGCTTCAATCCGTCGAAATTAAAGTTCCTGGAGGGTGCCAGGTTTGCAGGATTGAGCCTTGTTCCTGCCAATTTTAGCTCTGGCTGCGACAATACTCTAATAGAGGGATAGGCAGGTTTGTCGAGCAGGAGCATCCATTCCCTGTCGGGCGAAACCGATACCGAAGGCGTTTGCGGAGCGTCGATAATTTTTATCATATCGCCCGGCGGCTGCCTGTATTCTGTTGTTTCCTGCGAAAAAGCAAGGTCCTTCATAAGCAATAAAAATACCACGAGAAATAAAGTAAAGTACTTACCGGCCATAATATAATTCCGTAAATAAATACAAAACACTGATAGAAATTAGACATAATTTTTTATTAAATATTGTCTTTTTTAAACTATCAAGGAATTTAGTACGTTAAAGACAATTGAAATTCCAGTGGTATTATAAATTAAAAATTATTAATAATATACAATATTTCTTATATTTGTAATAAATAATTAATTTTCATGGAGGGGAAAAATGGAGAAAACATCTGATTTAAAAATAGTGTTCGTAACTACCGATACATACGACAATGCGCATAATATAGCAAGGAATATCGTATCGGAAAAGCTGGCGGCATGCTGCACAATCATACAAAATTGCGTTTCTGTTTTTGGATGGCAGAATTCTATCCAGGAGAGCCACGAATATATTTTGATGATTAAGACTGAACAGAAAAAGCTTAATGACCTGGAGACCAGGATACTGGAACTTCACAATTACGAAGTGCCCGAGATTATCTCTTCTCCCGTGGATTATTCCCATTCTTCGTACCTGAACTGGCTGAAGCAATCCCTGGAAGACACACAGAGCGAGTGAAACTATGGGCTGAAGTATGCGATAATACTCCTTTTGACAATTATAAGATTTTATATTATTTCTTATCGATATTTAAAATAATACAAAATTTGAAGAATAGAGAAATTAATACCTACCCATCTGGTAATTTTGTAATCACTTACATTTTTACTTTTACTACAACTTTTCTCACATTTACCGAATCCCGGTCTATTACGCCGGGCTGGTGCAATTCGCCGGGAAGAACCACAGCAAACATTCCCGAGTTTAGTTTTATATATGACATTTCGGCATCGAAAAACTCAATGTCTTTTTGTGTATTATATGGAATCACTGCAGGCTGGTTTTCATTTTCGGCATAGCCGAACAATTCCCCCCCTTCGGCAATGAATTGAATGTCGGCGTAAACTCTGTGCGCTTCGGGCTTACTTTCTGTGAATGCCTTTGTTTCATAATCGGCAACTATCATATAGACATCATCGCCATCTATCTCGTGCCTGCCTGTTTTAAGTTCCAGCAGTGGTGATTGTGCCAGGTAATTAAGCATCCGGCCAATTTTCTCACCAAGTCCTGAATACCTGGCCCTGTTTTCAATTTTGTCGATTATCATAGAGCTCTGTTTATATTGAACAAAAAATAATACTTAATTTAGTAAAAATTGCGTTAAATTTATTGATGGATTCTTTATTTCTTATAATTTTTCAGAAACCGGATTAGCTTTTTCTCTTCGTATGTACCGTCTTCGGCAGGGTATCGCAGCGTGGCATTATACTTGCCCGATTCCTTTGCCAAAGCCCAGATTATGCTTTCACCAGCGGGGACAATGTCGGGCTCCAAAGTGTAAACGGAGTCTTTATATGCTTCGGAAGCATCTATTACATCCCATCCGTTTTTTTCGAACATGTTAATAACATCATCGAGGTACAGGGCGTTCAGCAGGGAATGATGCAGCAACAGCGTATGGCTTATTTCCCTGCCGGTTAATTCAATTGCCAGCCCATTATAATAATTAGCCCTTTCGAGGAGGTGAGCCAGGTAATAGTCTTTGTAAGGCTCCAAGCCGGTCGATGAATCGGCTTGCAGGGCCTCGATAATCTTCCCGTCGATAAACCAATCGGATGCATCGATGGAAACATAACCATTTCTGTAACCGATTTTTTTCAAGTTTTCTCTTATAAAATCACGGTTTTCTTTAGCAGCCCCTTCCTTCAGGTACGGAAACCGGAAAAGTTTTGTATAACCCCGATAATTCCTGATTATAGAATCTCCCTTGAGAATATCGCCGAAGAACTCCGCGGCGACAGCTTTTGGTGAATTATAATACTTATGTGAGTAAGAGTGGTTGCATATCATATGGCCAGATTTGTCCCAGGCTTCCAGCAGCCTCTTGCCGGTTGAATCGTCTACTCGCTTGCCGCAGACAAATAATGCTGCCTGCAAGCCATGTTTAGACAGGCACTTGAGCAAACTTTCATTCCTTGTTTGCCAGTCCATCGATGGGGTAGGCCCGGAATTAGGGTCGTTAAATGTTATGCAGAGCTTTGGTTTTGAATTAGTTATACTGTAAAAAGAAAAGAAAATAACAGGGATAATTATACAATACTTTCTCATTTTCATATTTTCATGCATCAATTAGTAATTTTCGATTTTCGTTTCCGTCATTTATGTTGTTGCTGCCTGAAATCTGTATTTCGGTAAGCATTTTTATATCTAATGTACTGTTAGTATTACCGGCATTGCAGGTACCCTGAAAGGTTGAATCTGTGAATGTCCCCTCATACACGCTACCATCGAGAATTACATCATTTCCCGAAACCATAAAAATCATAGTGATTTTACAATCAATAGCATTATTTTTCCAGGTTCCCGGTAGAATTTTCTTTAGTGTGATAGTATCCGATACAGGAT
>DAINRZ010000295.1:0-5229 GCA_036741575.1 Kapaibacterium sp. (SeqCode) | reverse complement strand
AACCTGGGCACCGGAACGGCAAATACATGGAATGACTTGATAAAAGCCGTATTCGGGGCTATGGGCAGGGAGCCCGATATAGAATATATCGATATGCCCGAGGAACTGGCCAAACAGTACCAGTATTTCACGCGTGCCGATATGTCGAGGCTTTCGGCCACCGAGTGTTATAAAGGATTTATGCCGCTGCAGGAAAGCGTACGCGATTATGTATGTAATTATCTGATGCAAGATTGGAAATATTATTAAATAAGGTAAGTATATATGGCAACATTAAGAGATATTCGCAGAAGAATTAACGGTGTTACTAATACCTCGAAAATCACTCAGGCAATGAGAATGGTTTCTGCCGCTAAGCTGCGCCGTGCACAGGCGGCTATCGAATCGGCAAGGCCTTATGTTCTCAAACTGGGCGAAATTCTAAGGAACGTTTCCGAAAACGTTGGTGAAGATTACCACAATCCCCTGCTGAGCAAAGGGCACGAAGTGAAAAACATAGCGTTTGTCGTTGTGGCTTCGGACAGGGGTATGTGCGGAAGTTTCAATACCAACCTGTTTCGCAAAGTGGATACTTATATCTCCACAGAAATGGATGCCGATTATCCCGGAGCCAAATGCCATATTATTCCGGTAGGCAAAAGAAGCGTCAACTACTTCCGAAAATCGAACTACCATGTTGCCCGTGAATTTAACGATGCTTTTGCCAGGCTGGATTTTTCGACTGCAAAAGAAATTGTTGCCCATGTTTCGCAAGGATTTATTACAGGCAATTACGACAAGGTGTTTATTTACTTCAATGAGTTCAAAAACATACTTACCCAGGTGCCATCGAGCATCAACCTGTTGCCGATAGAGCCCGTCAAGGCCGATGGCTCTGGCAGCGCCGCCAAATCTTTCAATATCGATTATATTTTCGAACCCGATATGAAGCAGATTTTGGATGATATACTGCCCAAGAACCTCGATATACAGATGTGGCGCACTATGCTGGAATCGAACGCCGCCGAGCAGGCAGCACGCATGATGGCAATGGAGAATGCTACCGACAACGCCAAAGAGCTTATCAAGCATCTGGAACTGGTATTCAACAAAGAGCGGCAGGCTGCAATTACCAAAGAAATGCTTGAAATCGTGGGCGGAGCCAATGCATTGAAAAAGGGATAGAGCATTTATTCTAATTGATAATTCTTTTTTTAATTTCGTAAGAAACTTTGACATAGTATTCGAAACAAAGCTGTTGGATTAGTTTGCGAATATATATATACTATGAACTCGCCCAAGCCCACCAATGAAAGGGGCAGATGTGTGTGCTGCACACCTTTGGATGGGGATTCTTTTACTTGTTGATGATTTACTAAATATCTGGCCGATCCTAGTCTTTTTTGCATAGACCCCTGAAAATCAATATATTCATTGTTATTGTTAATCGGCAATTCAGTAATGAACTTCGGTATTATTCGTAAATAATAACATAAATTTTATTTCTTCGTCAAATAATTCTTGTGATTTAGCCTTATTGTGTATTAATTTTATTTATGAAGATTAAAGATTATTACGAAATATTGGATGTGGAACGGACTGCTTCGCAGAAGGATATAAAGGAAGCATACCACAGGCTTATTAAAATTTATCATCCCGATAACCATCCCGGTAATCAGAAGATTGCCGAAAAATTCTACGAAATCAGCGAAGCATACCGCACCCTGGGCGATTTGGACAGCAGGCTGTATTACAGTATAAAACTGAATGAGGAATTACTTAATAAAGTATTGAAACATAAGAAAATACAAATTAATGGGTACACTATTGATAGGAAAGGCAAGAATCAAAATCCAATTAATAAAAAGCCAAAAAGGATTTATGGTATGAAGGTACTGGACTGATATGGATAATCAATTACCTATTCAGGATTTTTATGAGTTCCCGCGCAAGAGTGACAATTCAATTTATTTGCTTATTAAAAACAATCCTTATTTCTTTATTCCATATTCAATATTTCTGGTAATTGGTGCATTTTTTATCCTGTATTTCGGCAGGGGCGACATCCTCCTTTATATTAATACTATTCACAATCCGGCTCTCGATGGGTTTTTCTATTATGTAACAATAATTGGCGACGGTTGGTTTGTGGGTGCGCTGCTCATTCCGCTTGCTTTTATCAGGGTGCGTTATTCGGTACAGATACTTGCATCTTACCTGACTACAGGCGCCCTCGTGCAAATCCTTAAAAGGCTGTTCGATATGCCCCGGCCGCTAAAGTATTTTGGCGAGGGGGTAGCTTTAAATTTGGTAGAAGGTATAGAAGTCTTTAAGCATAATAGTTTTCCATCGGGGCATTCTGCTTCGGCTTTTTCATTATTCCTTGTGCTTTCGATTATCGTTAAAAACAAAGCCTGGGGCCTGGCTTTCTTCTTTGGGGCAATGACCGTTGCTGTTTCCCGGGTGTATGATGTACAGCACTTTTTTATCGACATTTATTTCGGGTCGCTGATTGGCGTTATACTTACCCTGTTAACTTACAGGCTTGCCGAAATAATCGGGATTGTTAAACGGATTAGCTGGCTGGCCGGAATAAAAAAAACTCAGTAAGGTATTATCGTAATATTTTGTTATATTAATAAATGATTAACAAGAATTTTACTAAACGCGAAAAGATATTTATCGTATTGGCCGGTATTTTTGTTGCCAATGCGATAATTGGTGAATTGATAGGCGGCAAGCTTATCAGTATAGGCCCGTTTACAATGAGTATCGGTGTTATTCCGTGGCCGCTTGTTTTCCTTACGACAGACCTAATCAACGAATACTTTGGCAGGGAAGGGGTTCGCAGGCTGACATTCCTGACGGCTATCCTCATCGTTTATACATTTATTATCCTTTTTGCTGCCATGAATGTGGATGCTGCCGGTTTCTCGCCGGTAAACGACAGCCAGTTCAATGCTGTTTTCGGCCAGTCGATGTGGATAATTGCCGGCAGCATAGCTGCTTTCCTTGCTTCGCAGTTAATTGACGTGATTGTTTTCTGGTTTTTCAGGAATAAAACCAAAGGAAGGATGTTGTGGCTTAGGGCTACCGGCAGTACGGCAGTCTCTCAGTTAATAGACAGTTTCGTTATTATTTTTATCGCTTTCTTTTTATCGGGGAGCCTTTCTATCGGTGAATTTTTAGTCTTAGCTTCTACTAACTATATATATAAGTTAGTTATTGCCATAGCGCTTACGCCTTTGATATACCTTGGCCATAACATTATCCACAGGTACTTAGGCGAAGAAGCCGGGTCGTAGGTTTATCATCATCTAATTTTAATTACAGGAATCGATTATGAATGAAAATTTTAACTTGGAAAACAATCCAAACGAATCGGAAACAAATAAAAAGGAATTGGATTTCCAGAAAAAGAACCTGCTTTTATCATTTTTCCTTCTGGACATATTTATTTTTATCCTGATAGCATCGGTACTGGACTGGTTAACCTTTGCCAAAAAGGAATACTTAATTTTCGGCTCGGCTTTTTTCATTTTTATGATGATATTTTATATCATAACCAGGGTATTAAATATCAATAAGTTAAAGAAAAGCAGCGGGATAAACTGAACCAAAGACCATAATGCTTGAGTAACTTTTACTTCGAACTGCTTTATTTGAAGAAAATTAATTCCCGGACCTGATTATTTCCCCCTTATTATTTAGGAATATCCGCTGTTCCCGCTCCAGTTTTTTGACTGCCCTGATAACTGTTTCTGTCCTTAGCCCTGTCATGCATGCAAGCTCCGAGCGTGTTATGGGTATAGTTCTATAAGCAGGCCCAAGTTTTTTATTTATTAAAGATAGAAAGGATAATATTCTCTCATCTGTGTCGGATATGGACTTGCAAATATTGATTTTTTTATGCCACGAAATTTTAGCCTGCAGCAAGCCGAATAGGAATACTGCCGTTGTACTGTCATTTAGTAAATCTTCCAAAGTATCATTAATTAAAAATTTCAATATTATTCCGTTAGTGACAAAGAAGAACTTGTATTCATGACCAGAAATCCTTAGAAAAGTTTCCGGAGCCAAATACTCATCGGGGCCGATAATATCCAGCACACAATCTTTGCTGATGTCGAAGCATGCTTTCTCGATAGCAAAACCGGATGCCAGCATGTAAATATGCTTTTCGCCGTCGGGTATAATATGAAAAACCGACTTCTTTTTTATATTTATTTCTTCAATAAACTCTGTATGGTTTTGAAGGTATTTTATCATTTTATATGTTCCTTTTATGTTTATTATTAATAAATCATAAATTAGCCTTATATAATATTTAATTTATTCGAAATAAAAATATCCATAAGTATTTAAATTATATAGTATTATTTGAATCAATCAATTCCATTATGATTTCAATCATAAAATAATCAGACAATTTAATCTTATATTGCAAATAAGAATTTTTAGTCTGATTATAAGACTTTTATTATTTAATAATATTATAAAATATTGGAGAGAAAAAATGAATAATACCTTGAAAATCTTGCTAACATTTACATTAGTATTACCCTTTTTAAATTCGTGCGGCGGAGGCGGTTCCGATAAAAACATCGGTATAGGCCCGGTAAAAGAAGTTAAACTTGGCCAGCAGATAGACCAGGCAATGGTAGCCGAAGGAAAGAAAATATACGATGAAAAATGCACTGCATGCCATAAGCCCTACGAAAAATATATTGGCCCGGCCCCTGCCGGTGTGCTCAAGAGAAGGACACCAGAATGGGTAATGAATATGATACTGAATCCCGAAGAAATGACAAAGAAAGATCCTATTGCGAAAGAACTTATGGCACAATACGCCTCGCCTATGGCTAACCAAAACCTGACTCAGGATGAAGCACGAAAAATTCTTGAATATTTTAGAACTTTAGAGGAGAAATAATATGAAATTTGCTTTACTGTTTGTTCTGTTAGCTGTAATGCTTCTCTCTTGCGGCGGCGAAGGCGAAGATGGCGGAGCGCTGACATCGGACGATGCTGCCGAAAAGGTTTACGTAGCTCCCGGCAAATTCGATGAATTCTACGCCTTTATGTCGGGCGGTTTCAGCGGGCAAATAGGCGTTTATGGACTGCCTTCGGGAAGGCTGCTCAGGGTGATTCCGATTTTCTCGCAGGATCCGGAAAAAGGGTATGGTTATAATGAAGAAACTAAGCCGTTTTTTAATACTTCTTATGGATTCGTCCCATGGGATGACGCCC
>DAINRZ010000294.1:0-5229 GCA_036741575.1 Kapaibacterium sp. (SeqCode) | reverse complement strand
AGTGAGCGATGTCCTCACCGTATTACTGATGTAAGGGTCAACAGCCCAGCCAAATTTCAGCGAGAAAATTGTTTCGAGATAAAACTCATTGTCGTTTGTCTTGAAGTCGGTTTCTCCGATTTTTGTTTGCCCGTAAGTAAGTTTCAGGTTATTCTTTAATCCCCATGTTTCGGTGTAATAATTCAATCCGAAAATCCCAAAAATAGAATAAGTAATCGAATTATCGCCGCCCTGCGACCAATCGCTAAAAGCTATCTGGCTTACATTCAATCCCGATACCCCTTGAGGAATCCAGGTATTTAGCAATGTATCTGGTTTATCCTGGGCTTTGGCGGTAATGCTGAAGAGTATAATCAGAAAAAAATATCTTATTTTCATGTTTATTCCTTACTATTATTTGATAATATAAAACGTCAATAAACCGAACATTACTAAAATAATGGAAAAAAGTTTATTTTTGAATATATGTAACGATAATATTTAAGAAAAGAACGGTTTTTTTGTAACTGAGATGGTGGTAAGATGAGCAGCGACAGGATAATAAACAGCATGGCCATAGATAGCGCCTTAACTAAAGCAGGTAAGGCCGATAGTGCGAAAATTGAGGAAGTGCTTGCAAAAGTGTTGGAGCTAAAGGGGCTGGATATCGAGGATGCGGCAGCCCTGTTAAATATTGAAGATGAAAGCAACCTCGAAAAACTTTTCCATACAGCAAATAAAGTGAAAGAAGAGATTTACGGCAACAGGCTGGTACTTTTTGCACCGCTGTATATTTCCAATTATTGCTCGAACAACTGCCTTTATTGCGGGTTTAGGGTCGATAACACAGAATTGCCCCGCAGGGTATTATCGCTCGATGAAGTGAAGGAAGAAACACTTGCAATTTTGGAGCAGGGCCATAAAAGAGCGCTGCTGCTAATGGGCGAACACCACAAGGGATGCACATTCGAGTATTTTCTGCAATCGATTGATGCCGTTTATAGCGTAAGGGACTCGAAGGGCAGCTCGATAAGAAGGATAAACGTAGAAATAGCCCCATTGACAGACGATGAATTTAAATTGATGAAGGATGTTAAAATCGGCACTTATACTGTGTTCCAGGAAACTTACCATTACGACACTTATAAAAAGATGCACCCTGCAGGCAGGAAATCCGATTATGAATGGCGTATCGAAACAATGGACAGGGCACTGGCAAACGGAATGCACGATGTAGGCATAGGCGCTTTGTTCGGGCTTTATGATTACCGTTTCGAAGTGCTTGGCCTTATGCAGCATGCCGCCCATCTCGACAAAGAATACGGCGTGGGGCCTCATACGATTTCTATCCCGAGGATACGCCCCGCCAATAATGCCCCTGCCTCAAAGAATATTCCTTACCCTGTACCGGATAGGGATTTCAAGAAGCTTGTGGCTGTCATCAGGTGCTCGGTGCCATATACCGGCATGATACTTTCGACCAGGGAGAATGCCCAACTGCGCGACGAACTGTTTAAACTCGGCGTATCCCAAATTAGCGCCGGCTCGCGCACCAATATCGGAGGCTATAAGCAGGCTATGGCCGGAGAAATTGACCCGGGCCAGTTTGATTTGAACGACTGCCGCAGTTCGGGCGAAGTAATCCAGGACGTTATCAGGCAGGGGTATGTGCCTTCTTTTTGCACGGGATGTTACAGGCTGGGGCGCGTTGGCGAAGATTTTATGGACCTGGCAAAACCCGGGCTGATAAAATTGAACTGCCTGCCGAACGCTTTGACTACGCTGAAGGAATATTTAGTCGATTATGCCGACGATGAAACAAAAGCCCTTGGCGAAGAACTGATAGATAAGCAACTGGCAGAAATTCCTGCTGAATCGCGAAGGCAAAAAACCCTGGAATACCTTAAAAAAATCGAGGATGGAGAAAGAGACCTGTATTTTTAAAATAAATCCAGTATAAAATCTTTAATTATGCATTGTGTGTTCTTTAATTTTTTTTTCAGGTTGCGAGTGAATAGAGTTTTTGTTCTGATTATATTAATACTGTCTGGTTACACCCTATGCCGGGCACAGCCATCGCTGGAAATCGTCGGGGGCAATACCTATGAGTTCCCCCCTGCTTACATGTCCGAAAATCCTTTATATGCCAAGATATTACTGCGGAATAAAGGCGACAAGCTGCTTAGGGTGGAATACATCAAGCCTTCGTGCAGCTGCACATCGGCACCGCTCGAGAAAAGTACGCTCGAGCCGGGCGAAACCATGCTGATGAACCTGCAGATAAATATGAAAGGATTCTCCGGCAAAGTAACTAAATCAGTGGAAATAAAAACAAACGATCCTGAAGAGCCGATAACTGTTCTAACATTGCTTTTCGAGGTGAAATCGCCTTTTATGCTGTCGCCCAGGGGATTTTTTGCATTTAAAGCCATGAAGCTGGATTCTGTATCCAAATCCACACTCGAATTGAAGAATATCTCGGAACAAGCTGTCGAATTAACCGATTTTACCTTCAAACCCGATGATATTAAAGTAAACCTGAAGGGTAAAAAAGTTCTGAAACCTAACAAGAAATTGAAGATTGAAGTTGCCGTGAAGCCCAAAGAAGAAGGGCCTTTCAGTTGCTCCATCAAGATGAAAACTACCCACCCCGAAGCGCCCGAACTCGTACTGTACGGCAGCGGCAGGGTAGTGGCTAAGCAAGCAGAAAAAGCCCCTGAGGATATCAAAAAAACCGAATGAGATATTGCCGTAAAACAACTTCTCTCTAATAATAATGTTGCTCGGCAATTTGCATGAGAAAGGCCGCCTGTTAACAGCGATATTTGACACAGAGCGATAAGTTTGCGCTTAAATAGTTATCTGCGAGCGGACATAATCTCGTAAATCTCAATTATCAGATCATTTTCATAAAAAATTGTATTTGGGGCACGGCGCGCAGCGCCATTAATTCAGGTAATACAAACATCTTTTTTCTCAATCCACATTGTGGGTTTGATTACTCGGAGCTTGCCTCGGGGTTGTTCATTAGTTCTTAATAATTTAATAATTACTCAAAAAAATCTAAAGTAATACCTAAATGAATAATTAAGATTCGGAATATTTTGAACTGTTTCCGTATAGAAACATAATCTTATGTTCAATATTTGTAAAAAAAGGAGATTTATCATGAAAAAAGGAATACGATTTCTGGCATTTGCCATGGCGCTGATTAGCATTACGCTATCGGCTGCGGCGGCAGGCGATAAGGTTACCAAGAAGTGTTTTTCCGAATTGCAGAAAAAGGCTTCCGAGCTAAATTCCGGCGGCAATCCTTTAAGGGATGTTGTAAAATACTTGTGGTCCGGTGAGAAATGGGATAAAGACTCGAAAGAGAGTTACAACTATGACAGCCGGGGCAGGGTATCCGAGGTGTTTACTTATATGTTCGAGAATGAAAACTTTGACGAGAAGCAGAAATCCGTTTTCGAGTACTATGGCGATTCGGATTACATAAAGAAAATCACACTCAAGATGTCGATGAGCGGTACATATTTCGATTTTGGATATATGGAAATGATTTATAATGAAAACTGGAAAATTAAAGAGCAGATATTATCCGTTCTTATTCCCAATCCACTGATTAGCGATACAAAGATAGTTTATAACTGGGATGGAGATGAGATGGCAGAGGTGATTGTTTATGATAAAGAAGGCAGCGAATGGGTTTATAATTCCAGAACCACTTACATTTATGGTAATACAACGCTTCCCGATGAATCGATGGAATACGCATGGGAAGGCGGCGAATGGGTAGAAACCATTAAGACATCCTATGAATTTAATGAAAACGACAGCCTGGCCGTAGAAATTGAGTTAACTAAAAATGATGACAATTGGATTAATTCCAATAAAACTGTATATGATTATGATGGCCTGCTGAAAAAGAAGGAATCCACTTACACCTGGGGAGAAGACTGGGTAAACGAAACAAAAACCGACTATAAATACAATTCGGCCGAAAAGCCGGAATCAGAAATATCCCAAATCTGGATTGCCGACGAATGGCAAAACAACGAAATGTACGAGTATTTCTACGACGGAACCAGCGCCGTGGCCGATGATAATAATACTGCCAATACACTTATTATTTCGCCCAATCCGGCTGCCGGCCAGATTAATATTTCCGGTGTCGAATTTGGCGAGGTAACAATAATGACAATTGAAGGCGTTGTTGTAAAAACGGCCCGGGGAGATATTATCGACACAGGCAGCCTGGCTCCGGGCATGTACATTGTAAAAGCCGGCAGGAAAACAGCGATGTTTATAAAATATTAATTATTGCTGCATTAGATTATCACTTTATTCATCGGATGACTTCAAGTCATCCGATGAATAAATAAATCCCGCCCCCCGAAATCACGCCTTAGTTCTGAAAATCGTAGGATTGATTTTGAGGGTGGTAGTTTTCATGGTTCACCTTGCCACTTCTAGTTTAAATGAATATTTTTTATTGCCTGAAATAACCTTCGCCAGATAAATACCCGATGGTAATTCTATGTCTATTGTGTTTCTGGAATTTCCCGTTACAATCGATTTTGTTTCCTGAAATACTGTTTCCTGACTTCGACACTATTAAAAGCATGATTTTGTAAACCACTATAAATCAGGTACATATGATTTTTGCGTCACCATTTTGGGTGACGCAAGAAAAAAATTGCTTTAAATTTGCAGTATGTTTTTACAAAAAGAATAATTGGTCAGATGAAACAAATGTTGTAATGGTTGATAAAAGCATACATCAGGTCAGTGAATTGAAGATTCTTGATGTAAGCTCGATCGAAAAGAACATGCAAAAAACGAATGCAACTATGAAAATAATCTGCCTATCAGTGTCGAAACATTAACCAAGACGATGCTTCTTACACAAAAACACAAATCCATTGATATATTATTTGATCAATATTTTTGGAGAAATTTTCTTGGGTGACGCATTGTCGAAGTCAGGAATATTACTTTAGATATTGGCAGCCTGAGCAGCGGTGTGTATTTTCTGGTATTGGAAAGCAGGGGGCTCCCCGGAAAGGGAACTTTTATTATCAACAAATAACAAACAAAATCCCTAATGCAGAAACAGCAGGGCAATTCCGCCAACGGCTATTACTGCGCCGGTAATTGCCGCCGCAGATAATTTCTCTTTGTCTATCATCCGTGACAGTGGAAGCATAGTAATGGGCATGATGGAAAGCAGCGTAGAAGCAATACCTATCT
>DAINRZ010000293.1:0-5237 GCA_036741575.1 Kapaibacterium sp. (SeqCode) | reverse complement strand
TGATGTTTTGATTGAAAACATACCTTTAAATATTGTGAATTTCCATTTTTCACACAGCCTTTTTTAACCCGTGGGAAGCAAGAAGCAGTGGTAGGAGGCCCCTACGGTAAACCGTAGGGTTGATGAGATAGTGGTGGAAAGCAATAGTCAGTGGCGGGATGCCCCTGCGGTGAACCGCAGGGATGATGGTATGTGGCATTTATGTTCGGCCCCTGACGGGGTTGGTGAAGAAAAACAAGGCACACATTAAATCAGCAATGTAATTGACATATGGCCTCTGTCCCGGGAACTGATAATTCATCATTCTTCTATTCCTAAGTAATTCACACCATATCATTAATTCTGATTTTGTTGAACAATTGTGATTCTCCCCGGCAAAGGTTTTAAGATTTTTTGATGTAATAATCGATGATCTTCCAGGCTACTTAAACATCCCCCAAAATCCCACATCTAATGGGACACAGACTCATATTCACAGTCGAATCCAAAGACTCTTTGCGTAGTACCCCAAAAATTTCATGTGTGCCGATTTTTCATTTAATACTGCCATTTCCATATCAATCGAATCGAAGACAATAAAACTGATTACTTCAATACTAAGAAGGCTTCTTTGGTCATCCTGTTTACGAACTTTGCAGGTTCGCAATTAATCAAAGATATTGCATTGACTATTATAAATCTTATCAATTTATAAACTCTTTCATAAAAAATGGATGATAATAGCCAACAGTTAATTTAAAAAAATGAATTATGATTTAAATCATAAGCACTTTTTTTATAATATAATTACAATAATTATTTAACCTCATCGAATAGAAATATTAATATTATTAGTTGACCCTAATAATACATTTAGTTTATCAAAAGAAAGGTGGAATATATGAAGAATTCTGTTACAATATTCTCAATAATCACTGCCATAGCGGTAATAAATATTGCTGCGTATGCAGCGCCGCCTAAAACAATAACTTATCAGGGATATTTAACCGATATAAATACCGGGCCTGTGGCCGACAGTCAATATATGGCCACATTCAGCATTTATAAAAGCAATGCAGGCGGCTTGGTATATTGGTCGGAAACTAAATCGATAGGTACCATAGACGGGTTCTTTTCCACAGAATTGGGCGATGTGGTTCCACTTAGCAATTTATCATTCCGCGAGGAACTCTGGCTTGGTATCAGGCTGCAGGGCGGCCAGGAATTTAGCCCGCGTTCCAGGCTAACTGCCGTACCTTACAGTTTTCATTCTTTAAATTCGGACACTTCGGACTATGCCAGGTATGGAGGCATAATTTCGAGGCCGATATCACCCCCGGTTTCAAAAAGCGAAATATCAGGCAAAACAGTAGTAAGGAGCATTTCCGTCTATCCTGTTGCAATGTCGGATTCAGTAAGCATTATGCAGGATAGTATTTTTCTTATTGCCGGCACAAATATTAGTTTAAAGCAGAATGGCGATTCGATTATTATTCATTCAGTAATCAGCTCCGACAGCGCAGGCGGCACGCTTGATTTTGCTTATGATTACGGCGGCCCGGGCAAAGGCAGGAATATAAAAGCCGATGCAGGTTCTGTTGAGATTACCGGCGATGACGGATTGAGTGTTTCGGGCTCGAAAAATGCGCTGTCTGTTCAGACATCTGCGGATATATCCGCAATTTCAGCAAAGCACGATGGCGGCGGCGGGAATGCCATTTTTGCCGAGTTGACACAAAACAATAGCCCGTTTGCAGCCCTGAGGGCCGAATCGATAGGGGATGAATCTTCAAGTTCAGTTTATGGCATCGCCCGCGGGCAGGGGCTTGCCGGGTTTTTCGAAGTTCAGAATACTGCCAGTAAATCCCCTGCACTAATGGTTGGCGGATTAGGACTCGGCAGCGCTTTGAAAGGGTATATTTATAACAAGGAATCCCCGCTTGCATTGCTGGAGATTCTGAATAAAGATAATCCAAATCCAGTAGTCAAAGCAGTAAACAACGGGCCGGGCTATGGCGGATTGTTTGTTTCTCAGGAACATCCCCCCATTTTGCCTTCTGTATCGGGTATTGCCGGGGTGAGCACCAAATATATCGGAGTATATGGTTACAGCCGCGATTCGACAGGCGTTTACGGTGGAATGAACAAGGCCGGGACGTATGCTCTTACACAAAATGTAACGGCCGGCGTGGTTGGCGAAAGCGGGAATGTATCGACTGCCGATAATTTCGGCGTTGCTGGCGTGGCTGCCGGGTACGGCACCGGAGTAATAGGAATTGGCAGCGGGGCCGGCCACGGGGTTTACGGCGTATCGGGCAACAATTCCAAATATACCAGTGCAGGGGTAAGGGGAATTACCAGGGAAGACTCAATCGGCCAGTTTATCGGCTGGCCACCATACATCCCTCTCGAAGAATACATTCCTTACAACAAGAACAGGGTTGGAGTCCTGGGGCAGGCAGTTTGGCGGGTTGGGGTTTGGGGCGAAAGTTTCCACAGGTTCGGTGTTGTCGGTAATACGGGGCAAAATATAGGCTGGGATGATTTGCCCGGCGATTCCGCCGGGATTTTGGGCCTGGCTTACCAGAATAACGGCACTGCAGTGCTTGGTATCTCTAAGAGGGGAAAGGCAGGCAAATTCCAAATAAAGGAACAAACCAACCAAAATCCGGCTTTATGGGTGGAGACATCAGGGATTGGCGAGGCTGCTTACTTTTGGGCAAAATATTCGATGAATTTCGATCCGGCAGTATATATTGATAACGGTGGCATGGGGTCGGCGCTGTTTATGCAGAATACAAATACTCAGAACAACACTCCAGCCTTGCATATTTCGAATAACGGGCTTGGGCGGGCTGCCGAAATTGATATTCAAAATACTGCCAGCCAGGGGACAGGCCTTTACGTTACAACAGCCGGAACAGGCAGGGCGGGCGAGGTATCCATCCTGAGCACTGTGTCGCCTGCCAGCGCTTTTTATATAGATACCAGAGGGCTTGGCAGGGTGCTCAACCTGAAAACGGATAACGCCGCAAACGACAGCAATGTATTTTATGCAAGTACGATTGGCCGGGGCAGGGTGGGAGAATTCAACATTTTTAACGCTTCGAACCCCAGCCCTTCTTTATATGTATCAACAAACGGCACTGGCAATGCAGCATATTTCAGGTCTTTTAGTGCTTCCAATCCATCGCCTGCAGTCGTTGTTCAAACTACGTCGGGCAGCAATTATGCACTGGTGGTTTACGGGGCAGGCAGCCCTCCCAGGGCAGCGAGTTTCTCCGGTAATGTGGATGTTTTCGGAAATCTATCTAAAACCAGCGGTAATTTCAGGATCGACCACCCGCTCGACCCTGAGAATAAATACCTTAATCATTCATTTGTCGAAAGCCCCGATATGAAGAATATCTATGACGGAATTGCAATATTGGACGGCAGTGGCCAAGCCGAGGTTTTGCTGCCCGAATGGTTCGGGGCTTTGAATATCGATATCCGCTATCAACTAACGCCTGTCGGTGCCCCTGCGCCGGGGTTGTATATTGCCGAAGAAGTGAACAATAACCGATTCAGGATTGCCGGCGGCAAGCCAGGCCAGAAAATTTCTTGGCAGCTTACGGGCACAAGAAACGATGTTTATGCAAGAGAAAACAGGATGCAGGTGGAGGTTATGAAAAATAACGATGAAAAAGGTAAGCTGCTATACCAGGGCAAACACAGCAGCAATGATGACCTGATGCCCGAAAGCCCGAATTCCATTACGGGAAGTTTTACTAAATAGAATTTTTTATTTTGGGAATTGTAATTACCGGCTATTAAATGAAATATATTTTAAAAACGGGATTGCCGCAAACAATCCCGTTTCCACAAAATGAATCTATTGGTTTAATACCTGTTTCTTTGCTTATTATACTGCTGGCGGGGCCTTTGCTCGCCGGCTTCTTTTTGTTTTGCTTCGTTAACGCGGAGGTTTCTTCCGTGGTAATCTTTGCCGTCCAAAGCCTCTATTGCAGCTTTTGCGCCTTCCTGGCTTTCCATTTCAACAAAGCCAAAGCCGCGCGATTTGCCTGTCTCCCGGTCAATAATTAGTTTTACGGAAGTTACTGTGCCGTATACTGAAAAGAGTTGCTCAACTTGCTCTTCGGTCGAATTATATTGCAAATTGCCAACGTAAAGTGATATCATGCGATGCTCCAGAAAAATTTAAAAAGAACTATATTATATAAAAAAATACTATATCAAACATTCATTAAATAGCTCAACGTCGGATTAGAATATGGTTCCGTCGGTGGAAATATTGAATAACACCTGAAAGTAGTACTTTGTTAACTCGAAAAAAACCTCTTAATTCAATAAAACACAAAAAATTATCATAATAATGCAAATTTAGAACTATTATTTTAATTTCCAAAAACTTTTTTAATTTTTTTTCATTTTCTGAAGTCCATCGAGTGTTTCGTTCATTATATTAATGGATTCATTGATTTCATCCCTTGTTAACTCCCCGGGGAATAAATGTGGTTCCGAAACTGACAGGACGATCTTTGCAAATGGATATGGTATCCTGAATTTATCCCAGCTTTTCTTCAGTGTGATGCAGCCGCAAATATGAACAGCTACTAAATAAAGCGGCACGCCTGATTTTTGCGCTGCTACCACGGCTCCTGCCTTGAAACGGCAGGCTGGCCCCCTGGGGCCGTCGGGGGTTATCAGCACAATATTGGTATCCAAAAGACTGATTATCGAATCGAGAGCCTCGCGGCCGCCCTTCGAGGAAGACCCACGCACAACATTATAGCCCCAACTGCTAAGCAGAGCCGAAAGCAGCCTGCCGTCTTTGCTTTGGCTGACGAGAGCTGCAGGCACAAATTTGGAGAAGTACTTCCATACCGGCAGCATATATCCGTGCCAGAAGGCTACAACGGAAGGCTTGGCCGGGGCATGGCCTTCAAATTTTATTCGCCAGGTCGAGCTGACCAGCCTGAGCAAAATTACTGCCAGTATCGCTTTAACTTTGCTCATTTGCCTGTGAATTTCATAATTAAATCCGCAGCACGGACAGAGGCTCCCTGTTCGCCGAGGTTTTTTCTTACCATATTGAATTCATCCTGAATCCTATCATATACATTCTTGTCGGAAATCCTTTCTAATTCATTTATTATATTCTTTGGATTTGCATCCTTCTGGATGAATTCCTTAATTATCGGTTTACGGGCAAGAATATTAGGCAGAGCAACGTAAGGCAGTTTAAGTCGTGATTT
>DAINRZ010000292.1:0-5240 GCA_036741575.1 Kapaibacterium sp. (SeqCode) | reverse complement strand
CTGTATATTCACAAAAAAACGGGCTTTTTGCCCGTAGCTTTCGGTATAGGCGCAGCGCTCAACATTGCCCTGAATTTTGCATTAATCCCGGTGGTCGGATATATTGCCGCTGCCTGGGCTACTCTGGCAGCATATCTTGTTAGCGCTGTTGTGCTTTATTTTTATGCCAATAAAATCTACCCTCTGCCGTACGAATGGAAGCGGGTTTTCACCATAATTTCAACGACTATTTTGCTGTATTTTGCATCGCAGTTATTTGTCGGCAATTTGACAGGCTATTTACAGTTGCTTGCAAAGGCGGGAATCATCACATTGTATTTTATTTTATTGCGGTTGCTTAAGTTTTTTACCCCAAGCGAGATTAGGGGCATCAGGCGGCTTTTCGGGCGGAAGTAATTTCCGGCATAGTATTTGTGTAAAATAAAAGCGGGAGCCTGCCTGAGATTCTCCGGGGGTAGCGGGGACAACTCATCGGACTCCCTGGCAAACTCCGGTACCTCCTTGTAGGTGAGTTTGCTATTTTTTTATCGTCCTGTTTTTATATTTCATTAAATCGTTTTTTCAATTTAATAATTTAGGCAATAAATTACAATGTTTGTGCCAAATTGATTTCCCTTAATTTAACGCCGCTGTAAGTATCTTATATATATGATATTTATATTCCCAGATTTTATTTAACTAATCTTTATTTAAATTGTTTAAAGGCTATCTGTGTTTGATATTAGCCATAATTTTTATTAAAATCTGCTTAATACTAAGCATTTGCCTTAAAATATTGATAAAAATATTTAGAAATATTGAAAATAATTATTAACTTATTGTAATATATGGATATATTTTTCGTTAAACAATTAATCGTAAATGACGATAAATATATTAACTGCACCGGACGAGGATGAATCCGGCAGTTAACAGGGGGTAGCATCGGCGTCGGCATCAGTTCCGTTGCCCGTACTTCCGTCTGTTTACCGTAATTAAATTTTGCATTACTTATGTAAGGCTCGAGATATGAAAGCATTTATAAGGCCGTTATTAGTTTTTATTGCAGCCGCTGCAATCCTGGGCTCGTGCAAAACGCCCGATATGCCCGATATTTACCCTTACCAGAAGCGCGCCGATATTGTCGCCGAATCGCAGTCAATCGATTCCGTGCAAAATCCTGTTTTCGAATTTTCTACTCTTTATGACGGTTTTGTAAAGGCGTCCGAGGCTAAGAAAAACGAATCCGGCCAATATGCCTCTGCTTCTTACGAGGTTAAGGTGCCATATGAATTTTTCTACGATTATATAGAAAAGCTCAGGAAAGAACTCGGCAGCAAGATTATCGAAGAGAAGATATCCGATGAAGATTCTTACGTCAGGCTTTACAATTCCACTAACGAGCAAATCGACAAGCTGAAAAAGGATATTGAACTACTCGAAGAAAGCGATATATGGACATCCGATGTGGACGACAGGATTGTTGCCCGCTACGATTTGGACAAAAAGAAAAAAGACCTGGAAAACCTGAACAATAAACGCCTTTCGCTGCTCGAAGACCTGAACTATTCCACAGTCAGTATCAAATGGCGTACATCGGCTAAGCCCGATTATGAGGAGGAAATATCGCTGAACGAGGAAGAAGCTGTGGCCGGTATCCAGCCTGTCAGGGAAGTAGTCTTCGACAGGTATTACCAGACTGAAAGCATTGGCAGGGACGAACCGGTTAAAATCGTATTCCGCGGCCTCGACCCCGAAAAGACAGACCTGATTTCGAAAGTGGATTTCGATAAAAACCTGATTCACTTGACAACAGTGCCCTTCGGAAAGAAAGAGAAAGTAACTTTAGATACCAAATGCCAGATAATAAATGTAGGCACCGGGCCGCTGCCCGAAATCGAAGTGGATGGCGACGTTGCCCGCGAACAGGTTGTAATTACGCCCCGTGTGGATGATGCGTGCGATGTTATAGGTTACGAAATCCGTGCCGGTACTATCGAATCAGGCTGCACACAAGGCAGGAAAAACCTGAAAAGGTTCAACGACTGCTTTAAATCGAAAACATACCGCAAAAACGGCACTTATATCAAACCCAAGAAGAAAATCCTTCAGGATGAAGACCTGAAGTGGTTTTATTTATTCCCCAAGGATTGATAACATAAGTCAGAAATCAATAACTTGTTATATATATTCTTTCATCCGATGACTTAAAGCCATCGGATGAACTGGTTTTTTTTCTCTACATCATCTCTATAATCATGGCGCTGGCTTCGCCGCCGCCGATGCAAAGCGTGGCAAGGCCGTATTTGCCGCCTGTTCTCTTTAGGGCATTAATTAATGTTACCAATACCCTCGTGCCCGAAGCGCCTATCGGGTGGCCCAGCGCGATTGCTCCGCCGTGGACGTTGATTTTTTCGTAGGGCACTCCTGTATCCCTGCTCGAGAAAATCGGAACCGAAGCAAATGCTTCGTTCACTTCGAACAGGTCTATATCGTTTATACTCATGCCTGCTTTAGCGCATACTTTCTTGATTGCTTCGGCCGGTGCAGTCGTGAACCATTCCGGCTCCTGCGCATGGGAGACATGCGTAATGATTTTGGCAAGAGGTTTTACGCCCATGGCTGCGGCTTTTGCCTCGGAAGCCACAACTACTGCGGCAGCGCCGTCATCGATGGATGAGGCGTTTGCTGCGGTTACGGTCCCGTCCTTTTTAAATACAGCTTTCAGCGAGGGTACTTTATCAAAATTCACTTTTTCGGGCTCTTCGTCTTTATCGACGACTATTTCGCCTTTCCTGTCCTGGATTTTCACGGGAACTATTTCGTCGGCAAACCAGCCGTTTTTCTGTGCTTCGAGCGCGCGTTTATAGCTGAGGATAGCATATTCGTCCTGGTCCTGGCGCGAAATATTGCATTCGGTGGCGCAGAGCTCTCCGGCGTTGCCCATGTGGAAGTTGTTGTAAACATCCCACAGGCCGTCGTGAATCATCATGTCGAGCAGTTCGCCGTTACCCATACGGTAACCTGTCCTTGCCTTAGGCAGGAAATAAGGCGCATTCGACATCGATTCCATGCCTCCAGCCACTGCCAGGTCGGTTTCACCCAGCCTGATTGACTGGTCTGTCAGCATAACTGCTTTCAGCCCGCTGCCGCATACTTTGTTGATTGTCATGCAGGGCACCGATTTGGGAATTCCGGCATAAATAGCAGCCTGGCGAGCGGGGGCCTGGCCAACGCCGCCGCTTAATACATTACCCATAATTACTTCGCCTATTTCTTCGGGCTTAACGCCAGCACGGGCAACAGCTTCGGCAATAACGACAGCGCCGAGCCTGGGCGCAGGCAGAGTGGAAAGCGAGCCGCCAAAAGCGCCTATGGGAGTGCGCACAGCCGAGAGGATTACTGAGTTCATCGGGGTTTTCCTTATATATTTTTACAATTAATAGTGAATTACAAAAAAATAATAATATAAGGAAAAAATCATTCATTCAAAACATGAATTTTATTTTGTCGGCTGAGGTGTTGCTTTTTAGGGAAAAGAGCAGGTGATTTGACTGGCAAGATAGTATAATCTATGATTAACAAAAGATATGCATTTGACACTGATTTGTTGTTACTTAATATAACGGGATTTATGTAGTAAAACTATCCGGGTAAATACTATTCGTATAATGAATTGTACCTATCTCCAAAAAATAATTGAAACTTGAGGGGTTGCTCCGTAAACAACGAAGCAGCCCCCCTATGTATAAATATTTATCAAGGATTAATTGTCTTTTACGCAGCGGACTGAATAGCCGTTACCCTGTTTCACCGAGCCTCCAATTACTTCGCCGTTACAATCGAATGACATTTTTGGGTCGGAAAATGAACCCTTCACTAACCAGAAAACAGCTTCATAATGTAAGCTTGGAATACTACCGGACTTTGTCCAATACCCGTAGGCAAATTTTCCGTCGTTCCATCTCCAGCCGCCGGGCAAAAGAGAGAATCCTGAGGCGTTTGTCGCTTTGCCGCACTTGTCTTCACCCTTATAATTACCGTACCAATACTGACTACCAGGGGCAATTAAAGCTGCGGAACTTTCTTTGTATTTACCTATAGCTTCGAGAAGATCATAGAAATCCTCTTTATTGGGGATATGCCACCCCTCGGGGGCAAGCCCCCTGGCATCGTTAACGGCATAACCATTAAACAATTTCCCGTAAACATTGCCTACTGATTCGTCATTCTCCCAATAGCACCATGCGGGCAATCCTTCCTGACTTATATTGTTCCATTCCACAGTGTCCTTAATATTCTGGATTGGGTCACCGTTGCGGAACCTGCTCGTATTTAAATTTTCCGCCATCCAGGTTTTATTTCCTATCCTGATCGTTCGGTAGCTATTGCCTTCTATGTCGGTAACATAGCCTAAGTGAAATTCATAATAATCGGAATCAAAGTTGTCGATTAATACTGCAATATATAAGGGGCCTTCTTTGAAAAAGCCTTCCGGAACCTTGCATTTTATCAGGGTATCAGTCCATATCTCATAATTTGCAGGAGAATTGGCAAGCGCAACAAATGTTGTGTCCTGAAAGAAACGAACTTTGTTACCGGAACTAAGTTTGCCGAAATCGTGCCCTTTAATAACGATATATTCCCCGGGATTGGCTTGTTTGGGGATTACGTCGGTAATATAACTATTATCAGCCTGTTTCAGCAGTTTTCTCCAAATATCCAGAAATGAATCGCTTTTTTCCCAATGCAGTATTTCTGATCCTGCGTAGTAACGCCCGCAAATACCGCCATATAGTTCCCACCACGGATGCCTGGGATGTGTTACATCAAATTCCATATAAGGTGTAAGAGCTAAGCCTGCCGACATCGCTGATTTCATTTTATAAATATGTGCAGAAACTTTAGGTCCAGTATAAACCTTTAGAGAACCATTCGCCGAATGTTCAAAATAGGCCGTATCACTGTTTGAAAGATGGCCGCAATCAAAACTCCACGAAGAATTGTTGTACGTGATTATTCCATAATCAATTGTTTTATAACTTGCATTAAAACTACAGTTACCTGACATTTCAGTCTCAAACCCAAAGACCCCGTCAATTTCAACGCAAATCGGAACGGGAACGCCTCCAACACTAACAACGAACGGTTTCGTCGAAAGGGTAATATTTCCCCGCCTGCCAATTTAATTTCTACCTCAAAAAAAACCAATTCTTTCCCATAATTTCCCTGTACGTCCAATCCACTATTAAATTCTGCTT
>DAINRZ010000291.1:0-5244 GCA_036741575.1 Kapaibacterium sp. (SeqCode) | reverse complement strand
GGATATTGCCCCTGCTTTCCCCGCCGACTCGGCTGTAATGATTGATTTGATGAGTGATTCGGGCACCCCGTACTTTGCCGAGGCACTACTGATAATATTATCGTAAGCCGAAATTCGCGATGCAACCCTGTCCAGGAAATTTCCTTTATCCTTAATATCGCCGGACGGTTTTGTTTCATGCAAATCAGCAGGTTTATCATTGCTAATAGATTTTACAGGCTTCTCTGGTAGATAAACTGAGCCGTCCATTCTATCATCCATTTTTTTAGTTGTAATAGGTTCAAGCTCTTCTCCGCCTGTTAATTGATAATACAACATTCTGGCAATTCCAATTCCGGAGCCTTTTTGCGATACATCCTGAGCAAATGCCAGGTCGCTGACGCTCTCCAGAGTATCGGCGCCAAAAAAGCCTTCGCCTTCTTCATCCTTGAATTCATCGAGCATGGATTCTTTCATTTGCTTGAACAGCATATTGACGAACATTGCTTCGAACCCCCTTGCAGCTTTGGCTATCTCTGCCTTTTCAGGGTCCGATAAATTCGAGCCACCCGTAATTTCTTTGTTTGCATTAAACAAAGAGTTTAAATCCAGGGCTGATTGTGCGTCGATATTTGAAATTGCGCTTATTTTTTCTCCTTATTCATGAATTATTGAATTATTAACTCTCCCTGCAAGGCTCCCGATTCCTTAAGAGCCTGGAATATTGCTATCAGGTCGCGCGGCGAAACATTGAGCCTGTTTAGAGCATCCGCCATTGCAGCAACCGTCGTTTGGCCTGCAACAGGCTGAGGACTAACGACGACCGACGGGCTTATTTCCTCGTTTACCTGCAGTTCCGAGCTCTCATAAGCCGAGGGTATCCATGGCGAAAAAGGCACTCCCTGAGGTGTAAATACTCGTTTCTGAATTGAAATTTCCAGCCCCCCGTGGGCCACTACAGACGGCAAAATCTGAACATTACCGCCCACTACAACCGTTCCGGTCCGTTCGTTGATTACAACCCTTGCCACAGGGTCCGACTCTACATTTAGAGCCTCAATAGCTGTTATTGTCTGCATTACCTGCTGCATATCAGCAACACCCGAAAGAGTTACTTCTACATTACCGGCATCAACAGCTACAGCCTGGCTGACCAGGTTGCCCGACCCCTGAACAGCTTGTGCAATTCTGGTTGAAGTAGTGAAGTCCGGTTCATTCAATATAATTCTTAATTTATTTCCTGTTAAGAACTTGCCCGATATGGGCTTTTCGAGTATCAACGAATTGGGTACCCTGCCCGAAGTAACGAAATTCCTGCCTACGCGGGAACCCATTGACCTGTAATCGTATCCGCCCACGGAAACGGCTCCCTGTGCCATACCCACGATTGAGCCGTCCTGTGCCGATAAAGGCGTCAGTATAAGGATTCCGCCCTGCAATGATGTTGCATCGCCTATCGAGGATACCTGCACATCGATTTTTGAACCTTTTGATGAAAATGTTGGAATATTAGCCGTAACCATGACCGCCGCAACATTCCTGATGCGCGGATTAGTCTGCGGAACAGTCAGGCCGAACCTTTTCAGCATATTCGAGACCGATTGTACCGTAAACGATGTCCTCTGGTTGTCGCCGGTATTATTGAGTCCGGTAACAAGGCCATAGCCGATTACCTGTGTTTCGGTGCTGCCTTCGATGGTAGCAATATCTTTTATCCTGGCTGCAAACAAGTCACCAGCAAATATAAAAACCAGCAAAAACACAATTGCCTTTGCTAATTTTAAATTTATATGACTAATATTCACCATAGCTTTCCCTTTAGAACAACCACCTTAAAAACTTTGTTATAAGCCCCGGTTCCTGTACTGTTGTAACGGAACCGTCGCCCGTTATGCTTAAAGTAAGGTCGAGTATGCTGTATGAATAAACCGAGTTGTCGGGCCTTACGTCCACAGGCCTGATATATCCTGTAATAACTATGGTCTGTGTCTCGCCGTTAATCGTAGTGGTTCTCCTGCCCTCGATACGCAGGTTGCCGTTTTCATCCACTTCGAGCACCCTTGCGCTAAGGCGCGATTTAATCGATTCTTTGCGTGTCGTTTGGCCTGTACCTTTAAATGAGTTACCCGCCCTTAGGCCGGCGCTGCCCTGGAAACTCGTCTCATCGGCAGAGAAATCCAGGCCCCCGCTTAGCTCGGAGTCCCTTCCGCTGCTGGTGGTTGCCTGGTTATCTGCTTTTGTTTCTTCGACGATCAGCACCATGATGGCGTCTCCTTCCTGGAATGCCTTCACGTCCGAAAACAAAGACCTGGAGCTGTTTTGGATGAATTGCGCATAGGAGGCATCCGTGCCTGCCAGGAGTAACATCCATATTATCAATATGCCGCAATTTCTTTTCATACGTCAATCCGTTGATTTTTGTTAATCCATTAATTTATAAAGCAGAAGCACCATAAGCTCAGAGCTTTGAAATAACGACAGTGCCATCCCTGGCAACGCGTCCCTGCAATATCGTATTACTATTATCACGCCTGATACGTATCTCCGACCCGACGGCTGCGTCCTGCATTGCCGTTCCGTAGGCACGTATCGTAATATCGCCGGCATCGAGTATTATAGATACTTTTGAGCCTTTCTGAATTTTGCCCTCTTCCCTGAGCAGCTTTTTGGTGATAATAGTGCCCTTGCTTATGTTCCTTTCTGCTGTCGCTCCGATGATTTCGTCTGCTTCCGGGAAATCGCCGTCGGAATAATAAGTAACGTTTACTTTCTGGTAGCTAATAACATCCTCGGATAGTTCGCTGTCCCGCCCGATATTTTCGGCAGCTACGGGTACTTCCCTGTAAATTTTTATCCTGACGGGTATTTGAACCCTGCGCAGCAGCTTGCCCGAAAATCGGAACTCTATCTGAACGAATGTATTACCCCTCAGCGCCTTTTTGTCTGCAACAAACTCAGCCGTTACATCATCCTCGTCGAACGTCTGGTCTTGTATATTGCCTGCTACAGCCACCCGGGCATCCTCTCCCAGTTGGGCGCCGACAAAGTCGAGGCATCCCTGCCTGAGCCTATCACCGGAGAATGTGGCTGCCGGCGCAGCTTCCGTTATTAGCGCTAAGAGAAAACCAATTATTATATATTTTTTCATCCTCTTTTTCATTCATTTTTTAATTTCAATCATCTGAAAACACTGAATACAAGCGGTGTGCCAGTAATTTTACGGTTAATAATATCCAATCGGCAGGCTACTATTAGCCTGTTGGCTTTTATTGGAATCCCGTAAAAATCCTGGATATTCTCATAATATCTTTAATATCAATATTTTAGCTAAAATATTAAATTCTTATGGTTTGAATTCATCAAATGCTTTTGCTGCAATGTCGAAATATCTATTTTGTTTAAATTTAGACACTGAATAATATTGAACATACGGGATGAGATTTCTTTTTTACAATGTCTAATATTGCTTAATTTTGTGCATTGGAATTTTGATTATTTGGCGGAGAAACAGTAATGACACTTAAACCTTTGGTACCGGCCCGTAGGACTGAGAATCTGAAATATGCAATCAGGGATATTGTTGTGTTGGCAAACGAAGTGGCCAAGACAGGCAAGGAAATGCTTTACCTGAACATTGGCGACCCTAACGTTTACGACCATATTACCCCCTTGGGTGTAATCGAAGACACATACAAAGCTATGAAAAAGAATTTCAACGGCTATTCGCCCTCGAGCGGCATAAAAGAAGCCGTGGACGCTATTGAACGGGATGCACATAAAAAAGGCATCGATAATATTCTGGATATATTTGTCACCACAGGCGCAAGCGAAGCAATCGAAATTTGCCTTACGGCGCTGCTGAACTGCGGAGACAACTTCCTTATGCCCACTCCCGGCTACTCGCTCTATACCGCTCTCGAAGCAAAGCTCGAACTGGAGCCAAACCCTTATTATATGGACGAAGACAACGGATGGCAGCCCGATGTGGAAGACATAAAATCTCGCATAAACGAGCGTACCAAAGCAATAGTACTGATTAATCCTAACAACCCTACAGGCTGCATAACAAAGCGCGAAACGCTTCAGCAGATTGTAGATATTGCACTGGAGCACAACCTTGTTATCCTTGCCGATGAAATCTACGACAAGCTCCTGTTCGACTGCGGCGAGCTTGTGTCCATCGCTTCGCTAAGCAAGGACGTATCGGTAATTACATTCTCGGGGCTTTCGAAGAACTATATCGTACCCGGTTTCAGGATTGGATGGGGTGTGGCCAGCGGCAGGCGCGAAATCATGGGCGAATACTTGGAGGCTATTAATAAAATCCTCCGGTCGAGGCTCTGCGCCAATCATCCCGAGCAATACGCCATTGCCCCCGCACTCGACGGAAGCAATGAACACTTAGCCGAAATGCTCGCCAAGCTGGAGCGCAGGCGCGACTTCACAATGGAGGCGCTCGCCGCCATACCGGGCATTTCGCTCGTCAAGCCCGAAGGCGCTTTCTACGCTTTCCCGTCCATAGATGTGGACGACGACAACAAGTTCGTTACCGGGCTGATAAGAGAAACAGGCGTAGTGGTGGTTCCCGGAACGGGATTCGGCCAAAAGCCAGGCTCGCACCACTTCAGGATTGTAATCCTGCCCGAGGAGAGAATTCTCGAAAAGGCCTACAAGAGAATCGGCGAGTATTACTATAAGTATAAGAATATGTAGAGTTTCGCAAATAAAACAAGGCACGAGTTTATCTGTATTTGCAATAATTAAATACTCGATAGAATTGCAAGTAAACAGAGCAGTGGGAAGGAATAATCTCACCAGTCCCGTAGGGGAAGAATATTTGTAATGTTCGACTTATGAGGCACAAGTTCATCTTTTCTTACTGAATAATGCCAAAATATACTATCTGACATACTGACTTTTACATTACAAATAAGTAATCAATCCCAAACTGGAATGCTCCGATTTTCCACCAGAGTCCATTACTTTGTTTACATGATAATTGTATAATGCCCAGAGCGAGAGGCTGCTGTGCTCGAATTCGAGGTCGTAGCTCAAACCACCCTTTAAGCCTATACGGATTTTGTTTATACCCGGTATATCGCCGTCATAAAATGTATGGCTGTCTTTAAGCCCTTCTTTTTCAATGTATTGAAAGTTTGGCAGATATCCTTTCATTAGGAAATGGTTGCCGGTATTGTAGCCGAAGCTTGGCCCTGCCGACAAAGCAAAACCCGAACCAAATAGGCTCAACTTATACATAAAATC
>DAINRZ010000290.1:0-5245 GCA_036741575.1 Kapaibacterium sp. (SeqCode) | reverse complement strand
TACAAATATATCATATAACATAAAACGAATAACAAATAATAAAATTGTAACATTTTATATAATGCAAATATAATAATTATTTTTTGTATTTCCAAATTTATAAGAAAAATTTTTTGATATTTGTATCAAATAAGTTGGGATGACAAATTTTCACTCGGCAGAGGGTATGATGAGGGAAAAGGTGTATCATCCCACTGGTTTAGAGAACGTGTGATAATATAGAATTTACAAGATTTAAAGCTATGTGTTTTTTATCGAAACAATATTAGAAAATGCAATGTAAGCGATTTATAAAAGAAATAAATATTGACTTTTTGCTTGTATCTGACTTTTCACACAGCCTCTAAACCGCAGGGTTGATGCAAGTGGTAATTATAGCTGTTAAGGTGGTTGGGCAACGCCGCTGGATTAACATAGTTTCCTGCCTGCGGAGGAATGAAAGGTGATGGAATGCCAAAAGAGCCCAACATGCATTTATGTAATTACATTTCCGGTCTTCCAGGATGTATTATTTAAATCCCTGATACTGCATATTATTTGTAAGCCTTAGGTATATAGCAGGGACTGACTGAACAGTCAGTCCCTTATCTGAATCAAAAATTAATATTACCTGTGAACAGTAAATTTCTTTGTAATTACTTCGCCGCCTGATGTAACCTGCAATATGTATGTACCCGAAGCAACTGTTTCATCGAAGTTAATCTTTATCTCATTAAATCCGGCCTTGTACGGTTTGTCGAATATAGGTACACCGATATTCCTGCCTGTAACTTCGAACAGTTCAATAGTAATATTCCTGTCTTCTGCCAATTCGACGATAAAATTGATATAGTCGTTTGCCGGCTGTGGGGTAACTTCAGAAATCCACATTGAGTTCATATCGCCGGAATTCTCAGAAATCTGAACTATATCTTCGCCCGCATCATATTCAGAGCCGTCTATCCCAATATACTTCAATTTATACATATATGACTGCCCGAGGATTAACGATGGATCGGCATCGACAAACGAATAGCCTTTGCCGTAATAATCACCCGATGGTTTCAGGTATTCATTAGTCTTATAAGAATCTATCCTGCGGAATTCCAGGGTGGAAGCAGTATCATAGACTGCGGCCCTATAAACTTCGAATCCGGCAATACCTGATTCATAATAAGTATTCCATTCGGCATATACTTTTCTCCTTGCCGAATGAGCCCTGAATCCGTCAATATCAACAATGACATCGCCCGAGGAATTTCTGCACGAAGGTAATGTTGTATATCTGGGATTAAGTGTAGCAGTCGTTTTATTGTAGCTTGTCAGGCTGCCTGTTCCGTTATACGAAAATGTCCTGATATATACGGTAGAGGCTGGTGTCAGGCCGTTCAGCACTACACTCTGCCCGTTTGTATATACACCTGCCCAACCGAATTTTGTACCGTCGCCAAGATCATCGCCCTGATTAAGCGAAGTGTAATCTGTGCCGTCCAAGGCCAGCGACGGGTAATCACCTTCTTTGTACAGGACTAATTCAGTAGCGCCGTTACCCTTGTAGAATTTGAAGTTAATCGAATTGCAGGTGGTAGAATTAAACATTATATAGTAAGACTGTTTGCTTGGAGCCTGCGCATATAGAGTAAAGGAGTGTAAATCGTTGAAATATCCAGTTCCCGAAAATGTTAGTGCCTTGCCCGTTCCGGGTGAATCCGTCAATGTATAGTAAATTGTGACATTCGAATTCCCTGATGTAATAGTGCCATTTGCGCTGCCACCACCCGAATAGGCCATAGTCACGGTTAAATCAGAAAGGACATTTACCGGATCGCCAGACCTGTCGCGGGATTCTGCTACCATAAAGAACTGGACATTCTGGTATATTGAATTACCATTGTTGGCATTGCTAACCTCCAGGTAAACAGGCCTGTGAGGATTGCTGCCTGCCGTGAAACCTGTTGTCAGGTAACTCGTTGAGCTACCCGAACCATTATATTCCCAGGCCTTAGCCCATATATCGTCACCGGAAGCGATATTCGAAGATATAGTTGCATTTTGGGCATCAGCATTTTGCTTGATAGCAACGACATAATGGCTGTCGCCAAGGTTTTGGCCGGGCGAATATTCCACTCCGTTAACCGGCTCCCAGGTAACTTCTCCGCCCACCCTCATTACAACAATCCGTTTCTCGCCATCGCCTTTAGTCCACGCAACATCTATACTCGTTCCGTTGTCATTAGCAAACGAAATGTTGGATGACTGCACTGTCGGCGCATCGAGCAATCCGCTGCCTGTTACGGAAACTGCCTCGGTAGTTGCATTAGCACTCGTATGGTTAATGTTGCCATTCAAGGGGCCGCTTGCTGTCGGGCAGAATTCAGCATAAACAGTTGTCGATGCAATTTCGCCGTTAGCATTTGGGATGAGGCTTAATGGATTATTAATATCATAATTGTACGATATACCGTTTACAGAAAGTTTATAATGAAGCGGAGGCGTTATCACTAAGTTCTCTTCGAGTTTACTTGCAGCAATCGTATATGTTTTGGGAACACCGGAACACAAATCCTTAGCAATGTCCCCAAAAGCAAGAGGTTCGCTTGCCGTCGCCGTTATCACCGGATCCCTCGTTGTTGCCGTATTTGAAAGCGAATTATTATAAACGCCGTTGCCGTCATATGCCCTTACCCTGAACCAATACTGGGTATTTCTGGCAAGTCCGCTATTAACTACGAGACTTGTAGCATTAGATACATCTAAGTTATTATAATTCGATAAAATACTTGTGAATCCTGCATCGGAGGCTACATCAACTCTATAACCAGTTGCACCGGCCACAGGATCCCAGCCAAATGTAAACTGGTATGTTTTAATCGATGTGGCCAATGGTTGTGATGGTGCGGAAAGAATCCCTGAGCCCTGTACATTGAATGATACTGTATTGGCATTTGTACTTGTTAAAGATACGTTCCCTGAGCCTGATCCGGTTATGGCCGGGCAGAATTTAATCCAAAGGTTTGTGGAAGCAATCGTGCCGCTTCCATTTGGAGTTAATATCAGGGGATTTGTATTATCAAAATTAAAGTTGGTACCATCATTTGATAATTTGAATCCGGAAGGCGGTGTAACCGTCAATTGGCCTTCCAGTTCGGTAGCTGAGACAGTAAAAGTACCCGATGAGGCAGTACAATTATTAATTTCGGTTTCGCCGAGATTATAAGGCGCTCCGGATATTACTGAGATTACAGGATCTAATGTTTCAACTGTATTATCAGTTGAATTACTGCTCGTGCCGCATCCGTTGTTGGACCTGACCCTGAACCAGTAACCGGTATTCTTTTGTACTCCTGCGTCAATAGTAACAGAGTTTACACCAACGTATTTATTATTATAATTGCTTAAAATACTTGTAAATAAGTTATCAGTTGCAACATCTATATAATAGCCGGTTGCATTGCTGACCACAGGCCACGAAACATCGAAACTAAGGGCTTTTACATTCGAGGCTGCAGGCTGGCTTGGTGTAGTAGGCATCTCTCCTGCTTCCGAAACAGCAGTAACCGATGATGTCGTTTCGCAGCCGGTAGTGTTATCGGTAATAATTGCCCTGTAGTCGCCGCTTGTCGTTGCAAAGTAATTGTAATTTACCGCACCAGGTATATCAGTACCGTTCTTCTGCCACTGGTAACCATAGTTTGCGTTATTAGTGACTGAAAGCTCTATCTGGCTGCCCGAACAGAATGATGCCGAAGGATAGGGATTTATTGTATTTGCCGGTGTTGCCAAAACAGTAACAGTAATTACAGAGCTTGAATTGCTGCAGCCTGCCGATGTGGCAATCCTCTTGTACCATGTCGTTTGGGTAAGCACACCAGGTGTATAATCCTCCTGGTTATTTATTCCATTAGCATTATTAAAGCCGCTAACAGAACTTATTATGCTTGATTGCCACTGGTACGTGAAGTTGCCGTCGCCGCCGCTCGGGGCGCTTCCGTCGAGAGGCGACGGAGTTTCACCGCTGCATATGGACTGGCTCGATGCAATATTATTCCCTGCAATTTCAGGAATAACCGTAATCTCAATAGCGCTGCAGTAGCTTGTGCAACTACCCGAAACCACTTTCCTTCTATACCATGTTGTTGTAGTGAGGCTTGCAGGTGAATAATCCTTTTGGTCAACAGTACCCGATGCTGTATTAAATCCGCTTGAACCATCGGTGGTGCTGCTTTCCCACAGGTAAGTATAGCTGCCGTTGCCTCCACTCGGTGTTGTACCAGTCAATGAGGTAGGTGCAGTATTGTAACAAACCGTCTGACTGGAACTTACCGAATTATTCGTAATAGATGGAGTAACATTTATTGCAATTGATGAACTGTAATCAGAGCATCCGTTAGAAGTGACCTTCCTTCTATACCAGGTTGTCTGGGATATTACTCCCGGCGTGTAATCTTCGGTATTATTTGTACCCGCTGCATCGGCAAATCCTGTAGTACCGCTTGTAGTGCTGCTCTCCCACAGATAAGTAAAGGAGCCGTCGCCGCCTGTTGGAACGCTGCCATCGAGGGCTGCCGGTGTATCGCCATAGCATATATCCTGTTGCGATGATACCGTATTGTCTGATATCGGAGGATGGACAGTCATTTTAATTACATTACTAATTGCAAAGCAACCGTCGGAAATTACTTTTCTCCTGAACCATGTATCCTGTGTGAGTGCGCCGGAGCTGTAATTCTGATCATTATTTGTACCCGATGCTGCTGAAAATCCTGTTGTGCCGTCAGTAGTACTGCTTTCCCAAAGGAATGTATATGAACCATTGCCACCTGAAGGATATGTACCCGTAAATTGCGATGGTGATTGACCGGAACAAATAGTCTGGTTATTACCAATATTATTATTTGTAATATCTGGTTTTATGGATATTGCAACCGGAGAACTTATATTATCGCACCCGCCCGATGTAACATACCTGCGGAACCAAGTCTGCTGGGATAAAGCAGGTGGCTGATAGTTTTGGGTATTGTTTGTGCCAGGAGCTGGGCTAAATCCCGAAGTAGAGCTTGTCGTACTATACCTCCATTCATAAGAGTAAGATCCATTTCCACCGGATGGAACAGTACCTGTTAATTCGCTTGGAACATCATTCTTACAGATACTATGATCAGTACCAATAGTATTATTAGAAATGAGCGGGCTTACGGTTATCTGGATGGCTGTGCTGACATCAGTACATCCGCCGGAGGCCACCGTGCGCCTGTACCAGGTTGTC
>DAINRZ010000289.1:0-5253 GCA_036741575.1 Kapaibacterium sp. (SeqCode) | reverse complement strand
ACATCGTCGGGGAAATGTCCCAGTTCGTAATACTGCTCCTCGCCGAATGGAATGCGGGTAATCCAGCCTTTGTTGTCTTTGGCAGTCAGGTAATACTGAAGCCATTTATTGCCGGTTGGCATATCGATGGATAGGATTACATTTTCGCTGAGCGGCTGGTCCGATAACTCTGTAAATTCATTTAGCTGATTTGTCCTGTAGTGCAATGTAATGTCTAATGCCTGCCAGGAATTGTCCATTTCGTCCCCTTTTATCAGGATATCGAAATCAAGTTTGCCTTCTGGTTTATTAGCCCACGGTGGCTGATGGTAAACGTATGGTGCGTGGTTCCAGGCATATTCCGCAAAGCCTTTCAGGTTCAAGTAATCGTTTGCCCATGTAGTGTACATCATGCCTTTGAACTCAGGCACAGATTGGGTCCATTCCTTCCACGTCCTGATATTAGCTATACCTTTATCATAATAAGGTGCGGAAATCTGCCGGAATCCTTTCGAGGCAAAGAAATCGAGGCCTTTTTTATAATTTGTTGTACCCCAGTAAGCAATGCCAATAGAATTAGGAATCAAATCGACGCTTCCTCTAAGGTCACCATTTACTAAATAATAGTCTTTTTCTATAGCATTATGATATTCATTAAACATATCGGACCAATCCCATATATCAGCCTCGGGATTGTATTTATGTATCATGTCTATGCATTTATTTACATTATCTGCCAGCAGCTCCGCGGGAGTCATACCTCTGTCCAGGTCGCCCTTATCCCAGTTCATAACCCTGATTTCGTCGTGGTTCATAAAATAGGTTCTGGGCTTCACCAGGCTGTCCAATATCCTGAATTCTCTTTCAATTTCATCGTAGAGGGCGGGGTCGGACATCGTCACCATAGCCTGGCCATCGTAAATTGTCGTTGTATTATAATATGATATACTCAGCGTATCTCCGTTTTTAATTTTGCCCCCCTGTTTTATTCTGAATGTCGGGGGCTGGTGGTAAGTGTCGAATTCTCCGAGCCAGGAATAAGCCCTGCCCAGCCTGGGATCGATCAGCGAATCGAAATCGATGCCTTCACGGTATATCTCGCCCGTAGAATAATTCTTAACTTCGATAGGTGCACCCGGCCTGCGAATCATATTAATGAACGCTGTCTCCTCAATCATGAGATCGTCCCACCAAATCCTTCCGCTGTTTGCACCCCATATTCCCCAGTAAAAGCCTACAGTATCGGATTGCAGCGAATTGAAATAAATGTCATACTTTTTCCAACCATTAGAATTGCGGGGTATATTAAGGCTAAAAAAACTAAGGGTGGGATTATTGTTCCCAAGCGCCTGTATTTTAATATCGTCGCTGCAATCTACATTTTCCGTTTTCACCCAGGCAGACATCCGGTACATAGAAAAAGGCTTAACTTTTGTTCTGTAAACCATTCTGGCATTGACATTATCGGGATTAATATTTCTGAAGTTCTCAAAGCGAATGGATGTATTTCCCGAATGCTTTTCGTTATTGTCAGCAAAGCTCATTTCGTCGGGTTTGTCAATATAACTAAATCCCGGGAAGTTATTGCTGTTATTGTTTTCAAAACCGCCGTTGATAAGGGCAACATTTATTTCAGGCGCCAACCTGCCTGTGTCGCCGGCTACTACAAACCGCTGATCACTGACGGGCAGCCCTGCCGCAAAATTGGGATTGAAAAACATAAGGCTATTGGAATAACCCCAGGACATAACCATCGGGATAAATTCAATATATTTTTCTTTGGCAAATTTGGTCACAGAAAGCAGCGAATCGATATACCTCTGCTCTATATTGTGTATGCGCGAGTATTTGACGTCGCCCACGGCAGCGCCGTTCAGCTTGTACGAAGCAGCCTCCGACCAGATGCCTTTCAATTTAGTGGTATTTGCCCCCACTAAGAAATTCATAGGATAAAAGAACCAGCGTACCGGAAACTCCGGTGCATCGACTATCCTGCAGGCGAAAAGCGATATGTTTTTGTCAATCATCTGGAAGAAAGTATTAATACCGTAAAACAGCCCTGCATCGTCGGAGCCGGCTATTATTGCCCTCATAGGTATAACATCGATGGCATAGCCTTCGCTTCCGGGATAGTCTTTGGTAACATAAAGCTTTTGGTCGCCCGATGCACTAAGCATTCTGTTAACAAATTTACCCCCCTTGCCCATCACAATACCCTTGATGTTATAGTCAATGCCATTCCACAATTCTAAGCTGAATGTGTCAAGGCCCCTGGACCTGAGTTCATTATTAAACATGTAGGCATGGCTGTAATCTGGAGCTTCAGGATCTAAATATATAGATTTTTGATTTAGCAAATAAAACATAGCAGAATATTGCATCCTGACGTAAGCCTGGCGCGGAACGGGTGTAATATAACCAAAATCCTGCGAATTAACAGCCAAGTCAGGTATCAATAACAATAGGGCAAATAAATATTTCATAACCACCACTAATATATATTAATTGTGCTAAGAATTATAGAAAAAAATAATAATTTAATCTTTATTCTATTACGAAATTTAATTATTTTATTCATTATTTTCTCAATTATTCAGAATTTTTTCCTGAGAATCAGGCATTACCCTTATAGAATTCTACCGTCGCCTTCATTCCTTCTGCATAGGATACCGGAGTAAAGCTGAAAGCCTTCAGGAATTTACTGCTGTCGAACTGGTATTCGTATTCAACCTGGTACAGCATTTCAATGCTTTCCCTGACCACAGAATTGAATAAACCAACAGTCTTAAGCATAAACTTGGATAATACCCTGAATTTTGGTTCAACGCCGAATAAGCCGGCGCTCAGCTCAATCAATTCCCTGCCTGTTAGAGAATTATGGTCGGCAGGCAGATGCCACACCTGGTTGAATGCTTCGGGTGTATTGCCTAGCATGGCAGTCCCCAAACCGGCATCGGGAGTATAGGTCAGTGTATGTTTCAGGTTTGCATTGGCCATCCACATTGCGGGCTTGCCCTTTGCCTGGTTGGCTAATACCATAGCCGTAAAGAAGCTCAGGGGCGTATTCGGCCCGTAGAAATCGGCCGCTCGTGCGATTATTGCCTGAATATTTCCCTTTTGTGCTTCATTCATAAGCTGCTCGGATATCTTTGCCCTTACCCTGCCCTTCCTGCTGACAGGCCTGTAAGGGATTTCTTCGGTCATGGGGCCCTGAACGAGCCCGTAGGAATAAACGTTATCGAAGAAAACCAGCTTAGAGCCGTGCTCCCGGCAGGCATCGATGACATTGCCCATTATCAGGGGCCACTGCACTTCCCATACCGTAGTTTTATACTGTAAGCCGGCAGTCAGGTAAACGACTTCGGAGCCTTTGACGGCTTCTGTCACTTGTGCAGGGTTAGTCAGGTCGGCGCGGAATACATCATCTGTATCGTTCACCTTTTTCGGATTCCTGCTTACCAGGCGGATTTTGTCAGTATATTTCGGCAGCGCCTTTGCCAGTTCAGTGCTTATTACGCCACTGGCGCCCAATATTGTCTGCATATCTTTACTTTCACATTTTTGAATTTTAAACAATATAAAAGATTCAAAGACTATGAACCTCCAGTATTATTTACATAAATATCAAGATAGGAATAAATGGCTGTAAATTTGGATGAATAAAACGTATATTTTCTAAATATCATTGTATAACAAGGAAATACACTTATTTAACATAAATTATACATATAGCCACCAGAATAGGCCGAGGCAACAGCTACACCACTGAGTTCCGCGGCAGCTCGACCCCAGGCTGGGAACTTGGTTCAGCCCCGACCCCATATTCCAGCCGTGGGAAAGCCCCTTCGCCGGCATGGGAAACAACCCCCTGCACATGACAGACCCGCTTGGGCTGCAGCCACAACAATTTGGGATTGATGTACATGATAATTCAATTTATCCTGCTTTTTTTTCGGAACATATTATACAAAAGGTGAAAAAGGAATATCAATGGCGTATTTTCATTATGATATAATAATTGAAGCAAATGCACCCAATTGATTTTTCGATGCTTTCTTATCAAAATTATCTGTTGTTACTAAAGCGGCAAGGGTGTACTAAAAATGTTTGATTTTTAGCTATTAGTAGGTCTGGGCATTCGCGCCTGGTTCTTTATTTATAAGAAATAAATTGTAAATCTAATGAATGTCAAAATAGAGTTTATCTCTTCAAAAGCTTTAATAACCTTTTGGTTTTTTATATACAATATTATCATTATTTACACTTATAAATTCGTAATCTGTACATTGTATCCAGAAAGTGTATTTCTTAAATAACCTACTATTAATTCTAAATAATCTTTTTCAAATATTAGGTTGTTAATAACATTGAAAATTTCTATCCCTGGAATTGTGAGTAAAAAAACTTTAAATTTTAAATCAACATGAAAAGGATATTTTAATGTAATTAATTTATTCTGATAATTAATATAATATCTCCAAAAGTTAATTGATGTTCCTTCTGGATCATCGAAGCATGGCTTGATCTTTGAATTAGTATTTAAATTGATTAAACCAATATACTCCAATTTAATCAAATCTTCATAATTGAATGGAATTAAATGACCTTGCTTTTGACAATTGAATATGCATCGACTACCTCTTATAACCAAAGTATAATTACAAAATTCATTAAAAAGAATTGCTTCTTTTTGACCGATTTTTTTTAATACATCTAGTGTATATAATGACACAGAACCTGGTTTCTCAATTTCCCTAGCAAGTATTGAACTCCAAATTTTTTGCATTTCATCATTACTAATTTCCTTTGCAATACCGAAGAATCTTGTGTACCAGTCAATATCAGGTTCATTATATTCAGTTTTTTTGCCCTCTAATAATAAGTATGCTCCTTCGGTAATTTTATCAATGTTAATTTGAAACCTTATTTCTTCAAATCCTAGACGATGTAATGTTTTGTTGAGTAATTCTTGCCTTGTTTCATGAGAAATCCCTGGAATTGAATTAATAGTTTCAGAAATTTTAGGTATTCCTAGTAGTCTTTCTTTCTCAGCTTCAATTTCACCTTTAACTTTTGCAACTGGTTGTTTCTCAATAGACTCTAATTCGGGTCCGTATCCTAACACTTTTCTTTGAATCCATTGTAAAGAATCAGTAGCTAATCTTATTAAGCTCATTGCTTATCTCTAAATAGTTAATAATTAGTTAATTATGCCATATTTTCTCTACTCATTCAGGGTAATCTTTAATTGGGGTTCCAATTTTCCCCATATTT
>DAINRZ010000288.1:0-5260 GCA_036741575.1 Kapaibacterium sp. (SeqCode) | reverse complement strand
CAACCCCTGCCGATGCATTTAATAAATTAACTTCGGTTAGTTCGGGTTCGAGGGGGACGGCAAAAAGTTCGGCAAAGCCGTCGTTTTCGGCTATAAGCTTTTCGGATGAACTGATAAATTTATATTTGCCTTCGAATAAACTATTTATTTCAGGGATAATCAAAACTTCGCTCAGGAATTCCCAAAAGTCCTTGTGAATGGATATTGAGTAATATGAACTGTCACCTGTAGCGGGGAAACCGAAATTATCAAATGATACAAAAACCGGTTTGTTTGTTCCCTGGATAAAATGAACAGTTAAAAAGTATGTTATCGGAAATCTGCTTACACGCTTAATAAAATCCTCACGATTTTCTTCATTTTTTAATTTGGTATTATTAAAGTAATTATCATATAGTTCTTTTAATTTCATGTTCTTCTGCAATAGTCCGGAGATCACTTTATCGAGTTTGTATAGATGTTCAATTACCTCGGTTGTATTTTTGACAGGGTGAAATGCCAATATCGGTTCTTTTGCCGAAAATGAGAATTTCTTTATACTGTCTAAGCTAATGGGAGAGTCGAATTGTACTTTAAAATACTTTGGAGGTATCCAAAGCTTCGTAGTATTAGTAATTTTATACTTGCCGAGCATTTCAAGTATTACATCAGCCATCGAATTAAATTCTTTCCTGATATGGTTCTTAATAAATGCCAGAGTATTTGCATCGTTGAACAGAGTGTCGGTTTCAGGTTTGCCTGTACCGAAATAATGATTTAAATTTTTACGTTTAGGCTTGACTTTCATGTAAGCAGAATAGACAAGGTCGGCTGCATTTGTACTTGTATCGGTTTTTCCCATTTCAGCTGCCATTTCCATTATCTTAATTAAATCATTGTCTTTGTTACTTTCAACAGCCATCTGGCCTATCGCTGTAAGCATGTCGTATTCGAAAAGTATTTCGGCTGTATTCAGTTTTTTTGGTGGATCCGGCTTTTCATCGGTTCCGCAGGAAATAACAAATAATAAAGCAACTGCTGAAAGCCAATAAATCGAATAAATTCTTTTCATAATTGCCTCTGTTTTTATTAAAAAACTTAATTGTATATTGTTATGCAAGATACAAAAAACATTAGTATTTACTAAAAAAATGTTCTTCGGGATCATGAATTGAAATCATGAATATTTAAGATAAAACAAAGGCAGAAAAGTAAAGCAATAATCAACTATTTGGAACTAAACTTATCTTCGGGATTCCTGAACATGAAATTGAACGATGTAAGCGAGCCGTAGCATTTGGTTATATACGACTGAAGTTTCAATTTGTCTCCCTCGGTGAGTGCAGGATGCGAATTGATCTGCTGTTCGAGCACACGCAGGTTGTCTCTTATCATGACAATCTTGTGCATTAGTTTGTCGAGGGGCATTTCATGGTCTTTTGTGTCGGAATTGCCGGGGATAAAGAAAATCGAGCCTCCTTCCCATTTATCGGCATATTCAGCTGAATGAATACTATGGAGTTCCTCGGCTAATGCTTTTGCCAGTTCCCTTATTTCATACTTTTCCATAATAACACACTCCCAAAAAATTATTCTATATTATTAAAATAGAAAAATTGCGACAGTGCCTTACCAAGCCTGTTTTCAGCTTTTTTATAGCCTCCTATACTATTGCCGTTGAAAAGGAATGCAAAAGCAAGCTTCTCGCCGTCGAGTGTATGCACATAGCCGGCAAGGCCGCTAACATTCCTGAGAGTGCCTGTTTTGCCGACAAGGTTGTTTTCGGCAAGTGTTCGGTCGAACCGGTTTTTCAGGGTGCCGTCGATGCCCGAAACGGCTAATAGCGAATCGAATTTCTTTCCTCGCTTGAAGTTATCTGCAACCTCGAGCAATTGGATAATCGAAGCCAGGGTGGCAACATTCCTGCGCGATAAGCCCGATCCGTCGTTAAGGATGCAATCCTTCATTGGTATGCCAATACTGTCGAGTACGAATGCTATCCTTTCTCTTGCAGATTTGGCAGTGTTCTCGTATTTACCGTAGTGTGCGCCAATAATTTTAAAAACTGTCTCGGCAAGGTAGTTATCGCTTTCTTTGTTCATAACGGTAAGAATCTCGGTAAGAGGCCTTTTAAATTCTGCCAGCAATCCCGTTTTCTCGCTGCCGGTAAATTTTTTCTCCCCAATTCCCCCTGTAACGGTAATTCCCATTAATCTCAGGTAATACCTGAGCGAACCGGCAGCAACAAGGCCGGGCTCGTCGATATCGAACTGTTTATCAAAAGTTTCGCCAATTTTCACTGTTCCCGAAATATTCACAGCTCTGGAAGAGTTTGTGAGTTCGCCGATTGAAACAATAATCCCCGGCTTCTCTTGTGTTTTTCTGCCCCTGGCAGCGCCAAATGTCCGTGCTTTTATATTCTTAACAAAGAAATCCGATTCGGGGATAAGTTTTATATCAATAGGGAAATTCTCCCTGGCGCCAGGGTTTACAATAACATTAAGCATATTTCTTTCAATAGCAAGAGCTGTAATAGGCGGCGTACTCTGTACAACGTCGGCGTCGCCGGCATATTTCTGGCGGCTAGTAATATCATCGAAATAGGAACCGTCGGCAAATATATTGCCTTTTATCTCTTTAATCCCCTTTGCGGCAATTTGCTTTGCCAGCATTTCGATATCCTCGCCCCTGAGGAAGCAATCGCCCCTTCCCTTTAGGTACAAATCGCCGTCAATTACCCCGTCTGCCAGAATCGAATCGAAGTAAACTGAAGTAGTTACATTAAATTCCGGCCCCAGGCTGGCCAGCGCCGCAACGCTTGTAAATAATTTTGTCAGCGACGCAGGCGTAAGCTGCCTGGAAGCATTCTTTGAGTAAATGATTTTTTTGTTATCAAGAGAATAAACAACAACCCCAAAGTCCGTATTCTTCAAATCCCCTGAAGCAAGTATTTTCTTAAGCTCGTTACCAAGCGATTTTATAGACCGAACAGAATCCTCTTCAGTTATTAACTTCTCATTATCGCCGGGCTGGTTGGGGAAAATACCCTGAACAGTGATAGTAAGCAGCGCCAACAAGAACAAACTTATCCTAATCCTTTGCCTCTTCTTTCGATTTTCCATATATTCCATAAAAATTTATAACTCTATAAACTTATAAAATTAAAAAAATAGAGTGATAAATAAAAATTGAACTGCCTTTAATGGTCAGAAAGCTGTAACGATACCAATGCTGCCTCTAAAGAATTCACTGCCTTTTTTGGTAAAATCATAAGTAGCTTCTCCAACCAGCCTTATGTTTCTGGTGAGTAAATAACCAAAATGAAGAGTACCGGCATTGTAATCCAGTTCGTCGGCATCGGATTCGTAATTATTATAAATACCAGCCAAATACCATTTGCTCTTATCGCCATCGGGGGTGTATATCAGTTCAGCTAAAATTCCCTTGGCTTCAATATTCTTTTCGGGCAGCAGGTCGGTTTTAGCCATATAAATGTTATTGTCCATCCTGTTCAGCGATTGCAGGTTCAGTTCCAGAATATCCTCATATGTCAGGGTTAAATCGACGCCGAAAATTTTTATATCGTTGGTAATCTCATTCCCCAAATCGTTTGCCATGATTTCCTTGCCGTAATATAAAAAACCGCCAATTCGGGCAAAATCAAATATATCCTGGGATACCCTTGCTGCAAAGTTTTTATAGTTATCGTTGTCGAACAGCTTGTTTTCTTCTCCGGCAGCGCCAATACCCGCACCGTTTACCACTTCGATAATTAAGTCGGTGCCTGTGCCGAGTCCCCATGTAAGCATCAGCCCCCTGTCGTATGTCAGGCCGCTGCGCGACAGGCCCGGTTTGCGGCGGTAGAGTTCGTAATCTTCGAGAGTAAGGCGTAATTCCCTCTTGAACATAGGATCGCAAACCTGGAACTGCCCTAAATACAAGTCCATGTCAATTCCAAACAAATCGTTAAACATTATGAATGCATCTTCGAGGCCAGCAACGTTACCCTGCTCGCTCATGTAAAAATACAGGTAATAAGCTATGTCGGGTGCAATAGAGCCTCCGGAGAGTAGTTTTACACCATATGGAACACCAAAGTCTGATTGCTCCGAATTGGAATTATTATAACTTACATGCCCTTCGAAGCGCAATGCAATTGGGAGTTCGCGCAAGAGGCTAAGGCTCTGGTCGCCTGTTTCTAAGTAATACCTCGAGGCATCCTGGTCGTTCAGTACAAAACCATTGCCTGCAAAATCGTCGCCGTATTTCTTTAGTTTTGGAGCCGGCGAGTGGCAGGTTTGGCACGAAAGCTTATATTTTCGGGCAAATGCCGGAATTGAGTAAACGGTTTCGGAAGCGGCCGCCATTAAAGCAACAATAATAAGCAGAAAAACTAAACTTCTTTTCATGGTAACTCCCTCATTAATCTAAAATATTAATTGTTGTAAAATGCTCGTTCACTTTCATTATTTCTGATTCTTCTGCCGGTACCTTCAGGAAATCGGCAACCGGCTTGACAAGGAGCTGGTAGTTCAGTTCTGCATGGAACTTAAGCTTTCCTTTTGGTAAATTGCCAGGTATTGTGAATGTGCAGGTTTCAATTTTTGCATCTCGCGGCCCTATTCTGTAATCTACACCCAGCGAAGCAGTATTCCATTGCTGGATTGTCATCCTGCCCTGCGGGTCGAAATAAGGCATCCTGAATATCCTGTCGCCGATAGGAATGCCGTCCCTCTGCACGCCGGCAAAGCCTGGATTATTTAAGGCTATTCCCATATCCTGGTAAGCAAGCACGTCCGAACCAATCGTATATTCTTCACCATCGAACCCTTTTTTATCGACGGGGATATGATAGACTTTGCCTTTTTCGTCAACTGCAGTGACGTGCATCCACAATATCCTGTCCTCGACGGATCCCGTTGGGAATTTATGCCCGGTTTTCTGGTTGAACAATACTACTGTCAGTTTCACTTTTTCTCCTGGTTCTGCTTCGCGTATATCGGGGTGAATCCTTAGCTCGATTGTACCTCTTACTTTGCCGGGGTCGTGTGCGCCATGGAAAAGGTGCTGCCTTGCATCATTATATACTACTCCCAGCGACGAAGTTCTCGATTCTGCTTTTGGCATGTGGCAATCCTGGCATTGGACGCCCTCTTTGGCATAAGGCCCGGCTTTCCATTCTAAGTGTGTCGATTTTACCCAAATCCCGTATGGGTCTTTCTCGTTGTGGCAAATACCGCAAAAATCACCGCTCCTGTGCAGATCCGAAACGATTATTTTA
>DAINRZ010000287.1:0-5286 GCA_036741575.1 Kapaibacterium sp. (SeqCode) | reverse complement strand
TGGTAATTCTGGTTTATACATTTATCTTTCAGGATGCATTCACAAATATTGCCAATGTAATTCCATTGCCTGACGATATCCGCAAACGACATCCCCTCGATAGTTAGGATTTCACCTGCCGTTCTCAGGCAATAATCAGCCTTGAATATGAATTCCGCGTGTGGATTTTCAGGGAATATACCGCTGCTGATAATTTCAGTCCTGTCCTCGTAATCGAGTTTTAAATACCCGGTATTGTCATATTTCCTGAATTCTAATTTCTTTAATTCCTGCATTTTATCTTCAATAACAGCTTCAATCATAACATTACCGAAAACAGGGGCCTGAGGTATGAAAGAAACAGGAATATCCTGCAAACCTGCCTGGCGGAGACATTCCTCAAATTGCCTTACTTTTAATATGTATTCCTGCAGATGTATTTTTAGGAATACATTGATTTTTACGGGACAACAGCCATTGATAATTGCAGATGAAACAAGGCTTCTTATTTGTCCGGCGCAATCATGAAATTCGAAAGCTGTATCAGAACAAATGTAAGGGAAAATATAAATGAATTTTTTCATTATAATTAACTGAAGAACTCACAATATCTATTTAGTTTTAGCTTTTTTCCATAATCAGGTTAGCCGAAATCCTCCCAGATTCATATATTGTAGGGAGGCCGCTGCCGGGATGTGTGCCTCCGCCAACGAGGTAGCAGTTTTCGAACTCTTCGAATTCGTTGTGGGGCCTGAAATAAAGCATTTGTGTAATATTGTGGCCCAAATTGAAAGTGGCCCCGTTGTAAACATCCATTCTGTTTTGCCAGTCCAAGGGAGTAACCATCTTTGAATATACGATATGGCTCTTTAATCCCCTAAGCCCAGCACGCGATTCAAGCAGTCCGAGCACGCGCTCCCTAAAAGGTTCGGCTTCTTTTTCCCAGTCGATATTGCCGGTGGTATTTGCAACCGGTACCAATACATAGAGCGCCGATTTCCCGTCGGGTGCAAGGGACGGGTCTGTCAGTGAAGCGTTCTGGACATAAATCGAAGGATCGAGCGATAAAATCTTACTTTGGGAAATCTCACCGACATTTGTATGGTAATCGTCGGCAAAGAATATATTATGATGGTTAATATTGTCGTAAACTTTATCAAGGCCAAGGTAGAGCATAAATGTAGAGCATGAGTATTTCATGTTTTCCAGCTTTTTGTCTGTATATTTTTTTCTGTCTGCCGGTGGGACTATATTCTTCATGGCGTGGGCAAAATCAGCATTAATAATAATATAATCGGCAAAATCCTTTTCGCCGTTTTCGAGTTCTACCCCAATAGCTTTCTTATTCTCAATTAACAGTCTTTTTACAGAAGCCCCAAGGTTTATAGTACCGTTTTCCTCTGCCACAACCTTTGCCATAGCTTCGGCCAGCTTGTTCAATCCGCCCATAACATGGTAAACACCGCCGCCATGCTCGATATAAGAAATAATGCTGAATAAGCCGGGCGCCTCCCAGGGCGACATCCCGATATACTTTGCCTGAAAAGTGAATGAGATTCGCAAATCCCTGCCGCTGAAATACCGGCTGAGGACATTATATAAATTTGTATGAATATCGAGGTATGGTATCGATTTTAAGATTTGCTTAGTAAAAAAATCGCTTACTTTACCATAGGGGACTTCGAGGCATGGCACAAGCCTGTCATATTTTTTCTTTTCTTTTGCCATGTATTTATCATAACCTGTAGAATTGCCCGGGAAAACTCTCTCTATCTCGGCTGTCATTTTATCATGGTCGGTGCTGGGGAAAAAAGTCTTATCACCGAATTGCAACCTGTACATAGGGTCGAGTTTCACAAGTTCCACATAATCTTCCAGGTTTCGTCCGGTAGAGCGAAAAATTTGTTCGAGCACGTCTTGCATCAGAAAAAAGGTAGGCCCGATATCAAAAGTGAAACCACCGGATTTAATAGCGCCATTGCGCCCGCCCAAGTAGTTTTTTTTCTCGTAGAAAGTAACCTGGTATCCCTTGTTTGCTAGTATCATCCCGCTGGCCAGGCCGCCGGGGCCGGCACCTACAACGATAACTTTTTTCTTCATTCAACCACCAGTAAAATATTTCAACTCTGCCTTATAATAAAAATAAGAAAAAAGAGGCATTAATAAAAGTAGTTTTAGATTATAATGGCGGCTGCCGGTATCAACAATTCAGGCCAAGCTACTCTATTACCGCAAACCTTCCGGTTTTATTGCCTGCCACAATGAAGTACACTCCCGGCGGCAGCGATGAAATATCCATAAATCCTGAATAAACTGATTCTATTATCCTGCTGCCGTACGAAGAATATATAGCGAAAATTTCACCATTGCTTATACCATCGATTACAATATAATCACCGGCCGGATTGGGCAAGACTACTATTCTTGATATGGGATTATGAGGATACTCCTCAATATTGCTTGTTTCCGGCTCTTTGTATTTTAGCATAGTACCGGTGTTTCCAACTCCAAACATCGTGCCATCACCTAAAAAGGCCAGGCTTCTTATTCCTTCATACAATTCCATCCCACTTGTACTATCGCTTTTCCAACTGCTTCCCAATTCAGGCGATATGTAGTATTCGAGTTCCCAGGGATAGGACCTTCCTATGAAAGCGATTTGCCTGTTGTTTTGATAAAAATAACTTAATATTCCTCTTCTTTTTGTAGTTTCTTCATCCACTTGAAGCGCCCAGGATTCAAATGGAAATTCAGAAGTGTATATCCTGTTGAAATACTTGCCGTTTTGGGAGTCTGTAGATCTCCCGTAGGCAACAAAATTTTTACCTGGCCCGAAGGAATATTGGAAATCTATCATAGGATAAATTTTTAATGTATCCCAACTTAAGCAATCATTTTTTGTGTAGTAGAATTTTTCAATCCAATCCTTTTTATAAACGCTTATTATGAACTCTCCCTTTGCCGGTGAAAGAATCCTGCTGATTTTATAAGAAGTATCGGGTACGAATACAGAATCATATGATTCCCAGCCGTCATAGGTCCTGTAAAAGTATTTCTTAGCAAGCTGTGCAATGCCATACAATGAATCGTGCATAATAATATCCTTGCATTCTGCCATACTTGGGAAAACAAATTCTTTCCAGGATTTGCCCTTGTCATAGGTTTTAATAATAAAGCCATAGTACTTAGTAGTATAGCTGGTGATGCCTCCGGAAATCCACGAAGAATCCTTAGTATTATTTATTGCCATGAAAATAGTATTTGGGCCAGTATAAGCAAAATTTTTAAAATCCGGGAGCCCTCTTTGTTTACCAATTGTATCGATATTAGGTATTATGCTCCATGTAAATCCAGCGTCATCAGATATTATTGCTTCAAAAAGCGATCCATGATTATATAATGCTAGTAAATGCGAATTTCCGATGGCGGCGATTTTCTCGAAATTAGTTGCAAGATTGAAATTAACATTAAAAAAATAAAGCTCGTTAAATCTACACATTATTGCAGCAGTTTCGCCATCATAGCCAACGCTCATCCCAAAGTCTTTGTCAAACATTTCGAACGCTTTTGGTTTCGATGCTTTATTAAAAATTGGCACAGAATTTAAACTTTTATAGCCCCAGGTCTTTCCTCCGTCGGAGGTTTTCATTTCAGACTGAATCGGATAGTCCGAACTTAAATCGTCAACTCTGACAAATCCATTCAGGCTGTCTGTAAAAACAAAACCTCTAATACCGGGATTCCTGAATGCTTTATTTGAAGTGTTTAATCTCCCGGTATGCCAGGTTGTCCCTACATCATTCGAATACAGAAATGTTAACGAATCTCCTACGGCATAAATATGGTTTTCATCAGTCGATCTGATAGATTTAAGATTGGCCCTTGTGCCGCTTGCCTTTGGAGACCAGTCTTTTCCATAATTGGTAGAAACCAATACAGAACCTTGGTCGCCGACGCTTATACAAGTATTATTATTTACGAAAACAACACATTTTAAGTTCACTTTGTCCTTATTGCCTGCCTGGCTCCAACTGGCTCCGCCATCATCAGTCCATAGAATCATGCCATGTTCCCCCACAATCAAGCCAAATTTGTTATCGTAAAAAGCAATATCAAACAAATTGGGTTCATCGTTAAGACATTCTATAAGTAGCTTCGACCAGGATTTACCTCCGTTGCTACTTTTAAAAACAGTTCCTTTAGTGCCTACTGTAAAAAGTGTTCCGTCGGTTTTTTTTGTAATTCCATTTAAATCGCAATGACATTGAAGCTGCTGCGCCTGCCATGTTAAACCTGCGTCGGCCGTAATCTTTATAACACCTAACTCACCTGCAGCAATTGCTGATGAACCGTTTAATACGCAAACATCGTTCAAAGTTATTGCTTTGATATTATAAGCAACTTTTTCCCAATCAGCAGGATATAGGCAGCAAGAAAAGGTAAAAAAAGTGAAAAGGCAAACAGTAAATTTTCTCATATCTCACACCTTATATTAAATAGTAATAATATTCCTTACATACAAGATCTTCGGAATTGTATAATAAGAGTTTATGGCTTTTATTAATGAATTCAGAATCACGGCTTATATTACTTATAAATAATTTAACGTGTAAATATTAGGAATATTATTTAATTAGCCAACAATTCTTTATTGAAGGTTTTTATGCTCTTCTTTAATTTAACTTTTCTGTTTTATTGGCATTTATCAGATAATATATTCCCTAAGATTGGCTGTTCACATCAATTTTATGGCTGTAAGCCATATCAAGATTCTTTTCATCAAAAGTAGATTTGATTCTTATAATTTCACCTTTTCTAAACCCTTAGCAATAATGTAATATTTTGCGGTATTAAATGTAATTTAAGTTCCGCTTTAAGAGTAGGTTCCTTAGTGAATAATTTGCTAACGTTGGATAAATTATAATAATAGCGCAGTTTAAAAGTTCTGTGAATCAAGCAGATTGCCTGGACATACCACACCAGGTTATCACAGCAGGGCTGCATTGCAATTTCGGCTAAACAAAATTGAAATTATTTTAATAAGTCCGCAATGACAAACGAAAAAACACCAGAAGTTGAAGTTTAATTATCCAAATGGTTATATGGCGAAAAAAGAATACTAACTCCCAATTAGTAAGCCGAAATCAGAACTGTGGAAAATGTTCAAATTGCATAGTTTCAACTGATGGCAAAGTGAAAAAGAATGTGCTGCCCTTACCGGCCTCGCTTTCGGCCCAAATCCTGCCGCCGTGTTTTTCGACGAATTCACGGCACAACACAAGGCCTAAGCCGGTGCTGGGCTCCCCT
>DAINRZ010000286.1:0-5318 GCA_036741575.1 Kapaibacterium sp. (SeqCode) | reverse complement strand
GAAACAATATAAAATTGCCTTGTAAGCAATGATTCTATCTCAGATTTCTAAATGAGAATATTAAATTCTACTCATTCTACTGATTTTCTTGCATTCAATATAAATTTTTAATAATTTTAATTTTTTGAATTTAAAAAAATGTGAGGCTTTAATGCAATGGATTTCAGTTTTCTTATTATTTTCAATATTTTCATGTCAATTATTATCCCGGGAACTCAAGGAATTTGAAATCTCACAACGTGTTGGCAGCATTATCGATTTGAATGAGCGTAACTACTTCAAGATGTTCAATAATATTGAAAACTTCCGGCAAGGTGTTTTTTACCTGGATTTATCAGGGAATATTTCCTGCAAGGTAGATTATGACAGTCTCGGCATGGCAATGAGCAGATCATATCAATTGAGTTCCAAAGAAGCAGAAACCATGAAATGGATAATTGAAGAATATGAGGGCCTATTTGAAAATGGAATCTTAAATTTCAAAATTCATATACAGTACAAGGATTTAAGGAGAGATATTATCGTTCCGGGTTATAGGTATGAGAAGGAAAAATCCTCCAGGTATAAGTTTACAAATCAAAATAACCTGGAAGTAACCGGGAAATTCATGTATGCCGACAGCAATGTGATTATCATTTGCCCCGAAAACTATAATTACGATTGGAGAACATTCAGAGCAAATTACTCTGTTTATCATTATTCGGATATAAAAGAATTCAAAGGTAATAAATATATTTATAATTATAACCTGCAGAATCTCCGGGACATAACCCCATTCAATTACAAATCAGGCGATAAAATTGTTTCGCCTCCACCAGAGATTGCCATTGTGCTGGATAGCGCAGCAAAGAATATGAAAACCGACAACTCAATAGATATGATACATATTATTAACAGTGAAAAACGCAATTTACATATTGGATTCAATATCGTTCCAGGCCTTTTCTACCAGATAGATAATACTATTATTGCAACTGAATTCCTGAACTATTACGATTTTGAAATCAAAAACTGGGTTCAGAAAAAATCGACTTTTGCTTCTATTGATGTAAAAACCCAGAAGGATTGGATCCCCGAGGTTTCCATTGAATACACCATCTCGGAAAAACTGAGGATTGGACTGTTGTTCAATTACTCCGAAAAATCAGATATTAAGAAAAATGCAAACGGGTTCGAAACCGGCGGATTATCTACTATTGCTTATCTTGACTACATCCCGTCGCTGTTCAATCCTTATTCGCTTTCGATGATTGACAGGTTCCAAATCGAATACTCTATTGGAATCCTTTTTTCATCAATGAACTACCAAATGCAGTTGATAGTCAATCCCAGGAACAGTTCACTAAATAGAAATATCAATGATAGTTTTTCGATTTTTGGCTGCCTGCTTTCCGTTAAATTCAATTACTATTTAGTTGATTTCCTTTCAATAAATCTCGATTTGTTTTCCAGGATTCTTACATCAGGTACCTTGAAGCATTTCGAAATAATCAAAGGAAAGTCCTCTACTTCAGTGGATAAGATTAGTGTTTCAAATAATGATATAAATTACTCCGGCGTTGGCCTAAAGTTAGGTATTCATTTTCACTTATTATAATTGTTTTTATACTATTCAATAAGGACTAATTTATAAACAACGCAAATTCTGCCGAGTTTTATACTTATATAATATACACCTGTTTCCTGTGTGGTTAATGGTATTCCGATGGGAGCGCCTTCAAAGGGGTAAACACCTGTTTGCCATATTCTGCCAAGAAAATCTGTCAGAGTAATTTCTAAAGCAGCCCCGGGCTCCAAGCCGTTTTTTACTACTATATTCACTTTATCCCTCGCAGGATTCGGGTAGATGCTTACTGCCTCCCTTTCAGGATTTGGCGGAACACCAACATTAAAATAAGCGTCCGATTCGCTCCAGCAGCCGTACTTATCTGTAACTACCACCTTGTAATTACCCTGAAGGTAAGGCCTGTATTTACTTTTTGTGGCAAATGCAATTTTTTCATTTTCATAATACCATTGGTAGCTATATTCTTTCGATTCGTAGTCGCAGGCCAGGGAATCGCCCAGCTTGTAAATCCACGGCTTGGACGGAGTTGGATGCACTGTTACGTTAACTGTATCCGATGCTGCTTCGTGCCCGTTAGCCGAGACAGCGTCGAGCCAGTACCTTCCGGATTGATAAATAACAAGTTTTTTCCCTGTAACTCCGTTCGACCATCGGTATTGGCTGTATCCGTCTCTTGCAGTAAGTACCAGCGAATCGCCTTCGCAAAACTCGGTCTTACCCTTTATGTCGAACCCCGGCAGTGAGATGTCTTCAACTTCAACATTGAATGCATCGAGAGAATCGAAGCAGGCATTGCCGTTATCGACTACAAGGCTGATATACGGGGAAGTGGTGCTGTCCCACCTGATTAATGCCCTGAATTTATTGCTTATTCCAACGACGGTACCGCCGGCAGGCTGCCAGTTATAACCGTAATCGGGGCTGTAATCGGCTGTATAAGTATATTTGCCGCCGCGCACTACTTTGGTTTTGCCTGTTATATGGGCTACTGGGTAATCTACCACACTTACTACTACTTCGTCGCTATAACTGTAGCCCGTACCGTCTGTTGCAGTAACAGTGTATGTCGTAGTTTCGGGAGGATATGCCTTTGTAAGGGCGGTATTTGCCGACGAAAGCCAGGCATCGGGCGACCATTCGTACGTTATCAGGTTCGAGCCGCCAAGGGCGTAGCTGCCGAGTTCGGCAGTATCGCCGCGGCAAAGAGTAATATCGTTGCCCGCATCGACAATCATATAATATGGCATATCTTTGATAATAAATGCATCCGAACCCAGGCTGTCCGTATAAAGCGTATCGGGCATACCTGGGGTGAAAGGGAAATCAGGCGATGATGTTGTTCCGGCTGCATATATGTAAACCCCGTTATAGACTTTAATTGCCTGGCCAACATCGTTGCCCTTGCCGCCATAAAATGAACCGTAATGGATTCTGCGGCCGTCGGCGTCTGTTTTAATAATGAAAGCATCTGCGCCGGCAGACTTTTCATTGTAGGAAGTATCGAACCCGTTAAAGGACACAGGGAAATCGGGCGAGCCTGTTACGCCCGTAATAAAGCAGTTATCATATGCATCCAAATATAAATCAAAAGCTTTATCTGTCCCCGCTCCTCCGAAATATGTCGAAAATACCAGGCTGCCGTCCATTTTCCTGAATTTGGTAATAACAGCGTCGCCTTTGCCTTTGTTGACGATGGTACTGTTGTAGGTTGTATCGTAAGCATACTTTGTGACCGGGTAATCATAAGATTCGGTATAGCCTGCAACGATTATATTATCTTTATTGTCCAGCTTAATTCCATAAGCCCTTTCTTTGGCGCCGCCGCCCAAATACGATGAAAACAACAGCTTATTGCCCCACATATCGAATACCGAAACGAAAATATCTCCGTTTTCATCATTCAGTATAGTATCGTTATACGTGGCGTCCCAGGCTTTCGAAGTAACAGGAAAGTCCTTCGATCTTGTTGTACCGGCGATATAAACATTCCCCTCGTCATCCATTTCAATATCATTGCCAAAATCGTCGCGGCTGCCGCCGATTAGTGTCGAGAAAGGCATCCCGGAGCCTGTGGGAGAGAGTTTTGTGACAAATGCTTCGAATCCACCCTTGTATGATTTGCTGTATGCAACGGCTGTGGTAGGGTAATTGCTGCTGTCAGTAGTATAACCCGTAATATAAGCGTAACCTCCTGCATCGACCAGAAGCGATTGCCCGAAATCGTCGCGGCTGCCGCCAATATATGTGGAATACTCCAGGCGCGAGCCGTCATAACGCAATTTAAGCGCAAAAACGTCATATCCGCCGTTATACGAAGTATCGAGCGAGCCGTTGGTCACGGGGAAGTTATTCGACCTTCCCCCGCCGGTATATCCCGCCAGATAAACATATCCGGCCGGGTCTATTTCCATACCTTCGGCAAAATCTTCGTAGTGCCCGCCTACATAAGTCGAAAAGATAATATTCCTGCCCGACGAATCAAGCTTTGTTACGAAAATATCGGTTGCGCTGCTGTCGCGCAGTTTGCGGCTGTATGCCCCAGCTGTCGTAGGGAAATCGCGCGACATAGTTGCACCGGCCAGGAAGACTTCCCCCGAGGGCAGTATTTCTATATCCTTTGCCTGTTCGAACCGCGAACCGCCCAGAAATGTGGAATAAATAAGCGGATCAATCACCAGCGGCTTGCTTTTGTCGTAGTTGCCCAATTGAAAATGAATTGGCCTGCCAGGCTCCGATACCAGGCTGCACTTTACAGAATCGGCAGCTGACAGGCTGGCGCCCGAGTAAGCAGCGATACTGCCAATGTAAATATCTCCTGCTGCGGTTACTATTTCCATGGTTTTATTATCTGTTTGCCTGATATCGTCTGCGCCGGTAATTCTATAATTTATAACCGACGGGTCGGCACCCGGCTGCAAAATAAAATCATGCCTCATGCCAGTCTCTTCGAAATAAAGTGATAAGTCGATACCCTCGTATAATCCTTTAAGCAATATACTCTTGTAAGCCTTTGCACCTGCAACCCAAGCGGTTGTGTCGCTGCCGATGAAATAATTATAGTACGAAGAAGAAGGTATGCCATCGCTTCCAGGCCTTTCTTCAGCTCCGCCGAACTCGATAATAGTGACGCTGCCCGATTTTATAAGGCTTGTAAATTCTGGCTTATCGAAGCTGTCCATAATAGACTCTTCAACAGATTCGATTTTAAATTTATCGATAACAATAGAATTTCCTGTTATCCAATATTGGAGGCCCTTATAGTCTGCAAAATAGAGCACATCCCGGGGCCACTGGCCTTTGTTTTCGACAAATACAGGCTCGCCTGCCTTAATGGCAGGGCAGGCTGCAAAAAAGCAAACACAAAGCAATATCCATATTGTTAATTTCATCCTGCAATATAATTATTTATTAATAATTTCAGATTATCGGCATTTTTAACCGGATTTTTAGCCGGCATAGTTTTTATAAAGTAAACCAATTCCATTACTACTCTATTTACAATGCCCATATTAGGCTCGCCTAACATATTTATTAGCCATTTATGCCAGTAAAAACGCGTTTTCGGTAAAATTCCGGTAAACTTTTTCCCGGGGTGGTTTTCATTCAATCCATTAAGAATGCATTTATCAGATTTACTCTGATTAGATAAACCATCGCTCTGCCCATGGGTAAATCCTTTGTCTGATGAAACCGCCGAGGCGTCCCGGTGGGACGTCTCAGGAATAAGATAGATTCCTGTCTCTACAATATA
>DAINRZ010000285.1:0-5320 GCA_036741575.1 Kapaibacterium sp. (SeqCode) | reverse complement strand
TTTCTGATGTACCAAATGAACCTGATGAAATTGAGGTTTTATTTCCAAATCCGACAGACGGAAGTGTAACACTAAACTTCACTTTACCACAAAGTTCAGAACTAACGGCAAAGATTACAAATTCTGACGGCGGCAGTCCGGTCAGCCTTTTCAGCGGTTTTCTGCCTGAAGGTGCGAACACTCTGCAGTTCAGCTTAGCCGCTTATACTCAGGGAACATACTTTATCACTCTCGTAGCAGCCGGATACAATAAAATATTCAAAATAATTATTGTTAAGTAAAGGGAAATAATACCATGAGAAATATAACATTAATTATCGCTATGATGGCAATATCTTTGCCTCTCTATACGCAGGATATTATCGACCCACCTAAATCATTCAATAAAGATACTTTGTCGATATATGATAACGCAAATTCCTTTGTTATCGGATGGAACTGGGGAGGAATAGGCAGAAAAATGGATGAAGCTCTGTCGGCAACCACATACCACAGTATTCCGATGACCTATGTGGATTACCCGATTCCTTCCGGTTTTGATACCGAAATTGCCGATAATATAAAAGGAATACCCTATTTGTGGGATTATACCAACGGCAATGAATTTATGACGAGGGTTAAAGACAGGATAATGAACGGGATGTCGCTGCTGTTAGAGCCTGCTATGGCTGTCACTACTGCTGACGCTGCGCCTGCCAGGTGGAACGACGTTTGCGGCGGCGTTTACGGTTTCCAGTACCAAAATTGGGAAGTAGGGGATACAGTTCCTACAGGCAACGACTTTAGCCGGTTCAGGCTTCATGCAGCCAATGTAACAGCCGCCCCGGTTACAGTTCTTGAAAATATTTATGACGGCACTTTTCTTCATTATCTTGATTATGTAGGAACAAATAATCACCCAATTGATAAGGATACATTAAGAGAAGACTCTATTAATACTACTAGAGATATTGAATTATACCATCCCTTCAATGGCAAGCAGTGGTATTTTTCTGTCAATTTGCGCGCTTTCAACAGGGACAGCTTGGAGCGCCACCTCAACGATACAATCCTATCGATAGAGTTGCCTTACACTATGACTGATAATACAGATCCCAATAATCCATTGTACAGCAACGGTTTTATCAGGTTCGATTCGCTGCCCGATACGAACACTACCCTCAACAGAAGTATTCGTGGCACCCTGCACAACGATTACAGGGGCGTTTACAGGGCGCTGCGCCAGGACTTGTCCCAGCCGACTGTTTTTTATATCACCGGAAAAATGCTGAAAGTCACTGTGAATAATCCCGATTCAAATAATATTACATTGTCAGCCTTTTTTAGATGTGTTGGCGATACGTTACCAGACGGTAGTTTTTTAAATAATCCCCGTTTCCGGAACGACTGGTGGTCAAACGACCTGAAAGTAAAAAAGTTTATCTCATCGATAGACGCCCGCGTGAAGTATTACGGCAAGCTCGATGTCTGTATCGATTGGTTCCGGTATGAAACGCCGAGAGCAAGGCAGATTTTCCACGGAGCCAGGGATTTGTTTACTAAACGCTGCCTCGACACAATGTTTACCTTTATGAGAAGAAACAGCCGCAATCCGCGCCTGTTCAGGATTTACGGCGCCGACGAATTGCTTCCGTTCCAATATGGTATAAGCAGGTACTATAATATTTTATTAGATACTTTAGTATCCGCAGAGATCTATATTGACGGGAAAACTCACCCTGACAATCCGCCAGAAAGGTATTTAAAAGCGACAGCTTCAAAGGAATACTGGACAGGCTCTACATTATTCCATCAGGAAAACTGGTTTGCAGCGCCTTATCTAAGAAAGGCAAATGTTAACAATTGGATATTAGATCAGAATACAAATACCTTATTAGCAAATTTTGGATATGCGGGCAACAATTTCATGACTAACGGAATTTCTCCATACGAATTTACTGATACCCTGAATTCTGCCTATGAGACAATAATTGTCCGTGCAAATGGAGATAATCCTATATACCCATTGAACTACTCAGTAGCTTTACCTTTATCGGGCCAGGATTTATCGGCATATAATTACAGTAGTATAGACTATTCCTCTTATTATTTTCCAATACTTTCTACACAGGCTGCAATAGAAAAAATAATTTACAGAAATTACTATGCTTATCCAAAGTTGCTTTTCAATGAGAAACCATGGTGGGCAAATCTATGGCCTTATGCTAATATTGGTTACGACATATCGCTTAAAACATTTAATTTTGTTAATAGGCCTAAAACCGGCGAAGAGATTAGGTTACAGGTTTCAACTCCAATTGTGTTAGGCGCTAAAGGACTGTTATACTACTTAAAAACACGGTGGGGGGCTCTGCCAAATAACCTTGATGTTTGTTTCCAAATAAGCGACAATCCTGATTTTTTGAATTCATTGCCTACAGGCGAAAGCCTTGTTTACAGTAATATGAATGGCGGGGATTTTGTAAATTTAAACGATGACAATTACTATCGCTTTAAACAAAACTATATTCCGTCAGTTTACAACTGGGATATATTAAATATTAGTCAGGAACGAATTTATTTAGGTATCAAAAGTTCGGCAGCGGAGATATATAAGTTTGACAGATTTATCAGAGCCAACGAATCCACCCTTCTCAATCTCCGCCTTAAGGCATGGTACGGTAAAGGATTTATTGAAATGTATTCGCAATCGCCGGAAATTACAAGCGCTAATTTCCTCGAAGACTTTGTTGATTATAAAGGTATTACAACCAAAAAGCTTTACCAGCCTGTTGCAGGCCAGGGTAATTTCCTGAATGAGCATATAGAGGACTACGATTCTTCGTTTTTTGATATTGCCCTGCACAAGCACAACGACAGGGAATATTCACAGGAATTTTATATTGCAGTGCAATCGCGCCGCACCGACCCGCTTATTTATTACTATGACACACAGAAAGAAGGCGGCGCCGGATGGGAGCTTCGGTTCTTCACCACTGCCGAAATGGACCAGCTTTGCCGCAATGGTGGCCCCGACCCATTGCATCCGGGCGGTACTGTATTCCAGGCCTCGCACTGGCAGCAATACTGGTGGAAACGGCTGGGCGCCCGTGAAATAACTATACCATTTGTTTATAAGAACCCCATCGACACCACAGAATACTGCCTTTTGCGCATAACCGAACTCGGCAAAGGGACATCGCTCGACAATGAATGGTGGCGCCAGGCGCCTTTTATGCAGACCGTCGATACTGTAATTGGCCAGGATAGGCCGCTGGCGGTAAAACTCTTGCCCGGCGAGGGTAAGATTTTCAAAGTACAGGTTCTCCGACCGCCGACTAATCTTAAAGGCAAGCTTGACTGGTCGAATCAGAGCAAACTCATAGCATACCCGATATTTTATGGAACAAGGAAAACTGATAGTATTATGTACCACTTGGTTTATTACAAACCGGTTGATGATGAAAACAGAGTGTTCTACGTTCGCAGCCGTCCGGTATGGAAAGACAGCCCCGCAGAAAACATAGAGTGGGAACAGGAAATCTGCGTATCGGATACAATTGAGAACCTGCCTGGCGAGGAACCGGAACTGCTCATCGATTTACAATGCCAATTCCCTTCAATTGTTGTCCGCCGCGATGATAATAATTTACATAAGGCATATATAGTTTATTCGTGCGAGGGTGTCGATAATTCGGCCACCGGCCGTATAGCAGAAACTATTTTGGAAATAAATAACCATACAGTACCAGTAAGGCGCGATACCGGCAGAGTGCTTGCAATTTATACTACCGACCAATACAATCCGCCAAATTACGGCAATCCATGTATAAATGCCTCGGCCAACGGCAATTACTATGCCTGGAACGACTTTTTCGACGGGGTAATAGCAGCCTTCAAAGGGCCGAATGATTTAGATTTCCAGGATACAGTTCAATTGAGGTTTAGCCCGAATTTTGGCGGTTTTGAGACTACATTCCGCGGACAGCAGTCTATGAATGTTTATTCCAATATCGAAAAAGGCGAAGATAATTGCGCCCTGGCATGGGTGGAGAAAATCAATGTCTCCGGTATAAGTATTATAGATTATACCAGGCTTCGGTTTAGAGACAATAATCTGTCGGCATACCTTCCCAAACGGAATTTCGGTAATGATAATTCATTCGGTTGGGGGGTATGCCTGAATCCCGACACCTCAATCGCCTGTATAAGAAGTTATTATTCATGCTGTTTTCCGGTTATCGGCAGAAAATTAAACGATTACAATTTTAGCCAGCCGTTCAATTACGGGGTACCGAACAGAGATGATATCGTAATCTGGCAGGAAAACACATCCGCTAATTCATCTATAATTGCTTATAGAAGTGTTGAATTACTTGATAGTTCCAATCTGCCCGGCAGAATATTTTTCAACAATAAAAAGTCTATTGCTTCAAGTTACAATAATCTTACCAGGCCTACAGTTAATTTTGGGCTTGGCATTGGTTATCTGCCTTCGAAAGACGCTATCAAAATGTCATTCTTTAAAGTACAAGGAGAATTTACTCTCGATTTCGAGCAAAATAATTCCGTTACTCAACTACCTGTATATTCGAGGACATTCTACCTGGAAAACAATGTTTTCGACGTGAATATGAGATATTTAAAGAAAATATCACCAGGTAAAATGCCTCACCTGAGCAATTATCCGTTTTACGAAGGTAATACAAAAGTATGGGCTAACAGGCAGGTTTTCGAGCATGGCGATAATAGTGTACCGGATATTTGGGCTTCGGCAAGTGGTTTCTACCGAAAAGCCGAAGATGAATATTTGGAAGCCGAGCCGATGGTAGGCTTCAGGATTAATAACGACAGCATGATAGCAAACTACATGATTTCGTTGCCGAAAATTAACGAAGATTACACAAAGATTTTCCTTCCGTATGATGAAATCGTCGATACCGTTTACGGAAACCAGTATATCCAAAAGGAAACTGATACATTGCTGACCGACTGGTTTGTCGTAGGCGCAAATGCCGAACTTACCTTTAAACTAATTGGCAGGGTTGCGCCTATGTTTGGTATGTATCTGGAAAAACAAAACGATACGGCAATGACCGAGGTAATGCTGCCCGAAAGCCAGTACGACAGCGCCGCCACATTCAGGGTAATCCTGCTAAACGGATTGGATGAGAATTATCGTATTGTTTTTATTAACAAGAATATATTCCCCTCTTATTACACCGAAGAGTTGTATGTAGGCGGCATTCCGATAAGCGATACGGTTTTTACCCGTAACGGCTCCTGCGAAAGAATAGTGAATCTCAATCCGGGCCATCACGCAACAGGCGAAAACAGGCTA
>DAINRZ010000284.1:0-5322 GCA_036741575.1 Kapaibacterium sp. (SeqCode) | reverse complement strand
CCACAACTAATTGTTTTTATAAATACTTACAGCCTTTTTCACGGCCAACTAATTAAATTATAAGGATTTATAAAATCTCCTTGCGGAGAAGGAGGGATTCGAACCCTCGGAACCCGAAAAGAGCTCAACGGTTTTCGAGACCGCCCCATTCAACCACTCTGGCACCTCTCCGTTTTCTGGGATTACAAAATTAATACTTTTTATTGAAACTGAAAAGATAATTATTCGATGCTGTCGTACATATTAACGTAACTGATATACCTCTCAGGGTCTATGCCCCCGTTTTCTACAGCTTCCTTGACAGCACAGCCGGGCTCGTGTGTGTGCGAGCAGGGCATAAACCTGCATTTGTCGTAATAGTCGTCGAAATCGTGGAAATAAAGCGCCAGTTGAGCTTTTTCCATTCTAATAATTCCGAATTCCCTTATTCCGGGGGTATCGACTATACTGCCGCCCTCCGGCAGCCTGAACATCCTTACATGGCTCGTTGTATGCATGCCTTTGCCGCTGCTGCCGCTAACGTCTTTCACTATCTGGGCATCGTAACCTATCAGGCTGTTAATAACCGACGATTTGCCTGCGCCGGAAGGGCCGGAGACAACCACAGCCTTATCTTTTAGAAATTCAGAGAGCAGGCCGATTCCTTCATTTGTTATTGCGCATGTGAAAAAAACAGGAATACCAAGTTTATAATATGCTGCAAGGTCTTCCGAAACAAACTGCCTGTCCATCAGGTCTATTTTGTTGACGCAAATAGCCGGCTTCATTTCCCCCTGCTCGGCCGAGACTATAAACCTGTCTATCAGGCGTTTATTGTAAAAGGGTTCGGCAGCCGACATAAGTATCAGCAGGTTTTCGCAGTTTGCTGCCACCACATGCTCCCCGTGGATATAAATTGCTTTCCTCGAAAGTATAGTATCCCTGGGTTCCACTTTTACGATAGAGCCGGTAATTTCGTCGGTTCCAGCCTGAATTCCCTGCAGGTAGTGTATTTTATCGCCGACAGCGATAAGCGATGTAATGTCGTTTTCGGAAATCACAGCTCCGGCGACGGAACATTCTATCAGCGCACCTGTTGCGCCGTCTTCTACGATAAATGCTTTGCCCATTGCAGCAACCACCACACCCTTGGCAGAGTTTGGCGGCAGCTTACCGGTTTTCTTTATTAGTATTCTTTTGGGCGCCCGCCTGAACTTAGAATCTAATTTCGCAGCTTCCTTTTTTGTAAACCTTTTTTCTAATTCCCTGTTGAAATCCATGAAAATTAATTTTCTTGAACAAATTCTTTTTAAAAAGTATGAAAAAATAAAAATAGTGTGAAATATTTTTCACAGTTTTATTGTAAGTGTTACAAAGATTTTTTATTTTTGTAACAATTAATAAATTAACAGAAGTGGTAAGTTGAAATATCGATGGAAGTTTAGACAAAAACCCGATGAAAAAGATATCCAAAAATTAGCGAGTTTATTAAAGATTCCGAAGAGCCTGGCGAAAATCCTGGTTGTTCGGGGACTGACTGAAAAGTCGGATATTGACAAGTTCTTTCAGCCTGAGCAAGAAGACATACACGATCCTTTTTTGATGGACGGTATGGAAGAAGCGGTGGACAAAGTACTTGAAACCGTAAAGAATAAGGAACTCATTTGGATACATGGGGATTACGATGTTGACGGTACCGCCAGCACCGCGATGATTTATGAATTCATCCGCGATATCGGCGGCAATGTGCGTTATTATATACCTGACCGTTTCCACGAAGGCTACGGCCTTTCAAAAAGCAGCATAGACAAAGCAAATGCGCTTGGTGCTAAGTTGCTTATTTCCGTCGATGTTGGGATTACTTCCTTCGAACCTTTAGCCCATGCAAGGGAAAAGGGCATTTTTTCCATTGTTTGCGACCACCACGAGCCCGGCGATGATCTGCCTAATGCAAATATTATACTGGACCCCCTGAAGGAAACCTGTAAATACCCTTTTAAGCACCTGTCAGCCTGCGGCGTAACATTCAAACTTGTGCAGGCGATATCCCAGAAAATGGGCACCGAAGAGAAATCTTTCAAATACTTAGACTTAGTTGCCGTTGCTTCTGCTGCGGATATGGTTCCGCTCGTCGGCGAGAACAGGACTCTTGCACACTTAGGCCTGAAAACTTTGAATTCAGCTCCGCGACCCGGCTTCAAAGGCCTGATGTATTGCACGGGATTAAAGCCCGGCACAATAACGACTTCCAGCATTGTTTATTCGCTGGCCCCGCTTATTAATGCTGCCGGCAGGCTGGGAGACGCTTCGCGGTCGGTCGAAATGATGATACAAAAAGACGAGATCGAAGCATTCAGGATAGCACAGCAGCTCGAACACGAAAACAGGCGGCGCAGGGCTTTCGACGAAAAGACTTTCGAAGAAGCTGCCCCTTATGCAGAAAAATTACTTAAATCCAAGCCATATAAATCATTGGTGCTGCACAAACCCAACTGGCATGCAGGTGTTATCGGCATTGTGGCTTCGAGGCTTGTCGATAGGTTCAACCTGCCGACAGTCCTACTAACTACAATAGACGGTACAGCCAAGGGTTCTGCCAGGAGCATTAGTTCATTCGACATACACAATGCCCTGAAAGCCTGCTCGGAATACCTTATTGAATTCGGCGGGCACAAGCATGCTGCCGGGCTTTCGATGGAAGAAAAGCATATCCCCGAATTCAGGGAATCATTCAACGAAATTGCCCAACACGCCATCTCGAACGAGATGCTCGTACCAGAAATAGTAATCGATACCGAACTTAAATTGAACGAGCTTTCGCCGAATTTTATGCATATCCTCGGCAAATTTGCTCCTTACGGATTCGAGAATATTAAACCAGTGTTCTATTCCAGGGGAGTAGTATCCTCGAACGGCTTGAAAATTGTTGGCAACAATCACCTTAAATTCAGGGCTTACCAGCATCACTTCGTCATCGATGCCATCGGCTACAACCTTGCACACAAAATCGATCTTTGCACTGAAGGTAAGCCATTTTCAATAGTATATAACCTCGAAGAAACTGTTTTTAACGGATACAATACTATCCAGCTGAAAATAAAAGACATTCGGCCTGATTTGCAGCCGGGGGAAGAAATAGACTAACTGCGCTCATGATTAGCCTCGGCGATGCGGATTATTTCTACGATGAAATCTTTGGGATTCTCGATAATGGCGATAATTCCCACCGAAAGAAATTAATAAGGCTTTATGATATTTTCAGGGAATTTACAGATATCCTGCTTATTAACGACAGCAGGTATTTTTCCAATTATTATTCCATGCTGGTTTATATTATCGATAAATACAGTATAGATAAGGACACTACAGAGAAAATCCTAAGGTTCAGATCTTTCGCTTCTTCTTTCAAAAGGGACAGCAAGCGGAAAATATCTGAAAAAAATATAAATTTTGGAATTAGTGCGCTAACCGGTTTCATCGATTTTTTTATCGATATTAAAGGCAATTACGACGAGGCTGCCGAAAAAATCAGGAAGTTCCGGAAAAGAGCCCTGGAATTAGATGCTCATCTGCCTGACTTTCAGCCCCGCGAAACCGTAACATCAGACTTTATCAGGGCTGCGTGCATCGATAAGTTAACGATCGATTCCGGCAGCGGCGTTCCCGAAGATGCTCTCTTAGTTTGCACGGATTCGAATGATAGTATTATGCTGTTGCTCGATGACTACTGGAGGGAAGTAAAGCAATACACAAAAAAGGGCAGTATTATAAACTTGCTGAACGTTGCGCCGGTGGGCTCCAAAGGGGATTATCCATGCTATAGGCTTACGTCACATAGTTTTATTATATTCGAACCCGATTATCTGGTTGATGTCACCGAAATAGCAGAATGTTTTGTTAACAGCGGAAGCAATAAGTATATTTATCTGTTTTCGAGATTCATGATGCCTGAATCAAAATACAGCCTGCTTAAAGGAAATATTGTTAATTCTTACCTCGACCAGCTTGTAAGTGATATTGACACGGCTTTCGATGATGCCTATGAGTATGCGGTCAGGCAAAAACCGGTGTCGCTTTTTGCACTGGCAGTCAACCGGCCTCATGAGGCACAAAAGCTGAAACAGGAAAGCGAAAGCCATTTTTTAAACATCAGGAATGCGATCATCGAATTGGGATATTCGGATATTGTTATTGAGCCTACATTTATGTCGCCAAAATTCGGAATTCAGGGAAGGCTGGATTTACTGGCAATTGATGATGGCGGAAATTCGAAAAATGTAATTGAATTGAAATCTGGCAAGGCTCCTGACAAAGACTATTCGATTACCATAGGTGGCAAGCTAAGGGTGAAAACAGGCGTATGGAGCAATCATTCTGCCCAAACTTCCGCTTACAACCTGCTCCTGGACTCTGCCTATCCCGATAGGGGCGGTTCGTCCGGTATTCTCTATTCCTCTGTTGAGAAAGACAACCTGAGGAACCAGCCAAACATCCTGGCAAATAAACGGGAGGTAATTAAACTACGTAACTGGCTCGTTGCAATTGATTATGCCCTGGGCAACGATGCAGGCCTGATGCTGAGGTATATGTTAAAGGACACGACTGTATCGGCGCTTGGTGGTTTTAATGCTGAGGACTTAAACAGTTTCAGCAGGGGATACCTTGGCATGGATGATATAACCAGAGAATATTTCGAGAAATTTACGGCGTTTATTGCTCGCGAGGCAAGGACTGCCAAAGCAGGTGAAGGCGGCCAGAACGGGAGGGCCTGCCAGGCTTCGCTCTGGCTTATGGCACCCGAGGAGAAAGCAAACTCATATAATATAATATCCGGTCTGGCGCTCGATACCGAAAAATCTGATTTTGTGAACTATCACATAGCATTCCTGAGGAATGGCGATAATTCCATAATTTCCAATATTCGCAGGGGGGATATCGTTATAATTTATCCGGCGGATGAAAATTATGATATTACAGGCAACCAGGTTGTCAAGGGATATATTAAAGAGATTAATAACAAAGAAATTCTGATTTCGCTAAGGAATAAGCAAATTCAGAAAGAGCTGTTTTCATTATACGATACTTGGTCTATCGAATCGGACACAAGCGATTCAATTAGTAAAAAGCTGTACCATTCATTATTTACTTTCTGCACTGCAAATGCCCATAAACGAGATATTTTCTTAGGCCTGGAAGAGCCTGAATTCGGCGAAGTAAAAAGCCATTCCTCAAATGAATTGAACAGCCAGCAAAATGAACTGCTTGGCAGAGCGCTTGCTTCGAGGAATTATTTTATTATACAGGGGCCTCCCGGCACCGGCAAAACGTCGCGAATGTTGAAAA
>DAINRZ010000283.1:0-5341 GCA_036741575.1 Kapaibacterium sp. (SeqCode) | reverse complement strand
ATCAATTCCAACATAAATTATTTTTTAAGTAATCGAAGAGGTCGCAGACCCGGCAGATATCTCCTTTGGAAAGGGGCAAATAACGCTGCTTTCGTTATAAACCAAAGCAGCCCTTGTCAGCCCGTCGCCTTCGGTATAAAGGCCTACCAGGGCCGGCACAGGGCCGGGATCGGGAACAGTACACAATGTACGGAGTATGTCATGCTTAGTGCCTTTACTTAAGGCTACCCCGGTGAGATAATTAGACGGGCTATCCTGCGAGGAGTATTCATTCCCGCCATTTGGATCGTATGGATATCCTGCTTCAAATTTTACCCTGAGTATATCATTTACCCATTTCTGGCTGCCGGAATAGTTAATCCTTGCCATTTCTTCCGAGCAGGCTACAAGATTTTTCTTGGTATTCGCGTTGCCAGACTGTAAATATTTCGAAATGCCTGCTTTTTCTTCACGTGTAAGAACGTTGTTATCGGCATCGGACCAAAGTATTGTATTATACATGGAATAATTAACAGATTTCGGCTCCCACGAAGTCCTTTCGAATACATCGTAAAATTGTACCAGTTCTTTTAATTCTCCGGCCTGATTCCAGTAATTCATCCATCCCATCCTTTTCAGGCCTGCAACAAGGCTGTCGTAATTACGCCTGCCTGCAAGGATGTCGCTTCCGGCTCCGGCTTCTGCCTTATAGCAGCTGTTTTCAGCAGAAATGACCATATTCAGTATCGATCGCTTGATATAGAACCTTACGATTTTTTCCGAAGTATTATTTTGGTTATCCTCATCCGATTGCAGGCTGATTGAAATCTTATACAAAGGGCTTACGTTGCAGGCCATAGAGCTGAATCTTTCCGGAATAATATAAAGCTTATCAGGATCATGGTCTGTTCCTTCGTATTTTTTGTTCCAATCTTCGTAAGCAACCGGATAGAAATCCTCTCCGGTTAAATCATTAAGCTTAAACGATATCCTGCTCGATTCCGCACTTTCTAAGTTAATTATTGCCGTTTCTTCCAAATCGGGAGTAATCTCAAAATTCCCTGGATTTTGCGGGTCTTCCCTGTAAATCTTCACAGTAGCTATCAATCCGTTAATGCCCAGGGTGCCGTTGTTCATTGCCTGGATACATACATCAACAGGTGCTTCCGTCATTATATATTCGGCATCGGCAAACGGGCCGGTTATCGACTTGTACGAAGCAGGCTGGACAATCGATGAAATTTCTGCGTCTTTCTGATAGAGAATACCTGGGAATTCCACCGCACCGATATCGTAATTTTGCCCCATCATGCCTCTGGCATTGCCGTCAATATCCCTGAGCACCGAAGTCATTTTTTCGCCCCTGTTATTTAATTTGGAGCCTTTTGGCCAATCTGGCTGGCTTGATATCCTGAGCTTCGATGCATAATCCTCTGGCAAAGGATTCGTTAGTTCGGCCGTAAAGTCATATATAGCCGAACTCAAATCCTGGCCCGCAAACACCTGCCAGTGGTTCAATGCCGTAAATTCTTCCCTGCCGCTTTGATAGAGTATATTACTATTATCGTCTATAGTGGCTACCCTAATCAGCGATGGTATATCAGTGCCTGCGGCAATCCCGAAAATATTGCTGTTGCTGTGAATGCCGCCAGCCGCTTCGTCGGCAAAACCCTGAAAATAAATACCCGTATAGATGTTGCCGTTGCCAAAATCGTTTTTATCTTTCAGGGCGATGGCATTATTCCTGAAATCGCAGTATTTTGTATTCTGAATAAATGCTGCAGCCCTGACGCCCTTTGTTGTGTTGTCGGCATCATCGCCAACAACCATCGTATTATTATATACTTTATCATTTCTCGAAAAATAAGACAAATTCTGTGGTGTCAGCATTTTTGCGGTCCAGTCCGATTCTCCTCTTTTGCGTTCCGTCAACAGGGCAATACAAGCCGTATTAATGTTCGAAGCAGCAGGTTTCAAACCCCATACGATATTATTAATGATAGTAATGTTTTCCTGCTTGTCTGGAAACACTTTAGTCCCGTAGTTATTCAACGACTGCTCGGCTTTAATACCATAAATCCAATTATGCGAACCGGCGTCATTCATAGCGCTTCCTGCATTATAAATCTCATTGCCGTCTATGATAATATCGATATTGTTCATACCTGAATAATTTGAAATGAATTCTCCTCCGAGCATTATTCCACCAATATCATTGCCGCTGTCATAACCGGTTATACTCGTAGCTATATGCGAAATCCTGTTGCCCGATACCGTGGAGTTTTCGTTAAATCCCATAAAAATACCTGCTTTGCTGATATTATAAATGTGATTACTAGCAAAAATATTGTTCTTATTATAGAACCTGGCTTTTGTGCCTTTACCTGCCTGTATAAGCTGCCCGGGCCCCATCGAAACAATACCGTAAGCAAAACCGCTGATTTTGTTACTTTTAATTATATTGCCCGAATTGACAAGGGTATCCAGTTTGTATGTATTCTGCATACTAAACACGTTGGCAGGTTCCGGCTCCAGATTATAATAATCTTGCGGGGAAACCGACCTGAGAACAATGCCCGCGGAATAAGAATAGCTGTTGAATCCCTGTGTATTGACATCTGTTTCGAAACTAAATACGGGTTCGTTAAACATTATGCCGGGCAACCTATAATTTCTCCAGGCTGTAGTGGAATTGGAAGTTGTAATTATACAATTTTCCACCGTGATATTGGATGCCCCCTGGCAAAGCATAAATACTGCATTCCATTTCGAATCGGTATTAAGCACAAATTTTAACGCATTGCGGATTCCGCCATTAAAAACAATATATCCCGCTGAATTCGCATAGTTCTTGCGCATTGCAGGAGGAATAGTGTTAATTATAGCATGAGGATTGTTCACTTGCAGCGACTGGCCAAAAAGGACACCTACCCCAGAGCCGCTGTTGAGGTTAATGGTAACGGCGCCTTCTGCCGTAGAAAAACTGGCCGAGGGCCTGAAAGTTACCGTATTGACAGGGCTTATTCCTTCAATTTTGCTTCTAAGGTCGAGAGCAGGCCTGTCGGGTTCATAATTCCCGACAGTAAAATTGCCGGAATTAAGTTCAAAAACTACAGGCCCGCTTACACCTGTCAGGTATAGTTTGTCCACAGCATCCTGTATCGAGGTGAAATTTCTGGAATTGTAAGCCGAATCGGCAGCTTTATTACCTGTATTTTTTCCGGGGCCTATTGTATAGGTGCCCGATAGGGCATTCAACACATTGAATTTGATTTTTACTGTATTATTGTTATCAATATCGTCGTCGGGTGCATTCACAGTTGCGGTAATCTCATACTCGCCGGGGGCTTGCGGCGTAAAGTAGTCATACAACAAATCGTAAGTATTATATGCAATTCCGGCAGATATCGAGGGAATCTTAATATTGTTAAGCCTGAAAACCTCTTCGTTTGTTGCCAGATATTTTATGGTCAGGTTTGTCGGTACATCCGAGACATCATTAATACCATTATTCTTATACCTAACCCTTGGCTGAATTGGCCTGCCAGTGTAATAATCGACTTTGCCGCCAAATTCATCTGTATTGTTTGGCTCCAAAATGCTCAGTGCCCCGATTTCTGTTTCAGGCGCAATCCTAATAATGAAATCAGGCTGGCCGGCCAAAGGCAGGTAGTTATTGTATAATTCCTGATCGGCGGCAGTATAACCATAAACTTTCACTTTGTAGTCGCCAATACCGCTTGCCACCGGATTCCACAGTTTGAAGTCCAATATAATCTCATCGTTCATTTTAAGAATTTCGCCAGGCAGTTTTGCCTGCCAGTAAACCGAATCGCCATATACTAAATCATTGGAACTGTTATATATCTTTACTATGCCAAAGAAATTGCCGATATTATTAATACCTTTGTTAATAAACCTTACCTTTACGGGCACCGAGCTGTTTACCGGATAAAGCATTTCTTTCAGCGGCTTAGGCGCTATAATTTTATCAGCCTGAAGGTCCCATTCATTTGCAATATTGATTTTGTAATCCGAAGTAAAATCAGTATTGTTATACCTGATGACGTCGCTCACAGTATATAGCCCACCAGCAATGGAGGATGCATGAGTGGCAAGGTCGAAAGCTCCGCCAAAGGGCGCAACATTATAAAAAGCGCTGTTAAACTGTGCCCCTGCCGTGGGCGTTGTAAAGTACGATAAAGTATTATCCTGGAATACATCGGTTGCATCATAAATGACCTTGTAATTGGGATGTGGCGGAAAAGTTACCGGGCCGGCAATTCGCCGTTGCATAGTTGCGCCGCCGCTAATGTTAGCTATCTGGGCTGCAGGCCTTTGGTTGTCGCCATTGCCAGTCATATCCGCTGTACCGTTGCCATAAATGCTTCCCCTAATCAGATTTGCTCCTGCTAGCGGTTGCGACATTGTAATAATGGGGCTGTATGCAAGCCTGATACCGATACCGTTCTGAATGCAGTCAAAATCTGCGTTAGTCCTTACTGTTTCATAGTAACTGTATCCTCTAGATAACGGCGCCCCGGGAGTGCCGCGCTCCCATTTGCCGTTATTCATGTTGCCGTTACCATTGGGGTCGATATTAACATATTCATCCGATAGCGGCGAGCCTGCGTTATACCCCTGGAAGCCGATCATGCCCGAATATGATGAAGATACCGGCGTAAACCATCCGCAATCGGCTGTCCCCCTATCCATTGGACCGTAGTGTATTTCGATATTATTGCTTGTTTCATATAGCAGAATCTGGAAATTGAAACTTGTATTGAAACGCTGGTCTGCCTGAATCCAGCTGGCGTTCCTGAATTCGAACACTGCTATCCGGTTTGGCGCAGTACCGATTACATTATACAACATTTGATAATTTAATACAGTCGGGCTTAGTTCTGCAAACAATGCAAATACATATCCACCGTAAAGCCTGTTCACCGAACTTCTCCAGAGGTATTCGTCGCCTGTTCTTGTCGTTCGGTTCTTATATGGTGTTGTTGTCCACCACGAACCTGTGCCCAGTTTGATAAGGCCGCTGCCGCTCATAGTTATATATCTTGTATTGACACCGTCATAATAAAAGTCGAACGGCAGATAAACAGAAATCCTACTCGTGTATCTGCACCAGTTCATAATACTAAGATAGGACATCAAAGGCTGGTATGGCCTGTTAAAACCTGTTACTGCGCTGCCGCCGAGAGGTATCTGGGCTGCTGCCCTTTCAGGGGCGGGTCCGGTAAAAATCAATAATACCAGAAACATAAATAAAAACTTTTTCATAATTATTACTCCTTAATCCAAATTAAAACATACTTCACCTGTGTGAACGGAAATTCAATTATTCATGCTTTCA
>DAINRZ010000282.1:0-5360 GCA_036741575.1 Kapaibacterium sp. (SeqCode) | reverse complement strand
TTCCACAACTAATTGTTTTTATAAATACTTACAGCCTTTTTCACGGCCAACTATTATAGCATTTACATCATATTCGGCTCTGAGCGCCGGCAGCGATACTGCGGACCGGGATGAGGAAAGTGCATTTTGCTCTCTCTCCTTCAGGATTTCATTTAATGAAACTACTAGAACAAATGCTAATTCTGATATTATTACCCGCTCCGATATTCATTATCCCTCATTAGGATTAGGATTCGGTGCCGGGTATTACATACGGCTGTTTAATACCAACCTGCTGGCCGGGCCAGGACTAAGCTATTCATTCTATAGCGACAGCTCTGCCTATTGCACTGAATTTGCAGGCCTGTTCAATGCTTCAGTTTCGCTGTTCTATTTTCTAAAATCTCCCGGTGAAGGATTGTACCTGAAATACGTTAACGGCAGGTTTAATAACAGTTATAGCAACATTAATCCTCGAAATGAAACCTCAATCAGCGAGTGGGGTAATTCACAGGCATTTGCAGCAGGTTATACTTCGCGCAGAGGCAAATGTTTCTTAATCGAAATATCATATAATCTTATTGCAGGCAATCAACTCCGAATGTCGTGCATAACGATCTCGGCAGGTGTGCTTTTGTAATAAAAAAACCCGCCATGGGCGGGCTTTTCATTCATACTATCCTGTATTCTATCTGCTATTTTATGCTTCTTCTTTTTTCTCGTCGCCATCGGCAGGAGCTTCTACTGCAGGCTCTTCGGCTGATGCTTCTGCGGCGGGCTCTTCGACTGCTGCAACGACTTCTTCGGTTTCAGGTTCGGCAACTGCGGCAATTGGTTCTTCAACTACCTCTGCTACCGGTACGGTATCAACTGTTGCTGCTGCCGGAACTGCTTCGGGAACAGCTTTATGTGCTTTTTCGGGTGCTGCCGCAGCGCCTGGCTTGGCTTTGCGCCTGCCTTTGGCTCTGTGGGCGCCGTCCCTTGGTGCCGACCAGTCAACCAGTTCGATTATTGCAGCCCTGCCGCCGTCACCGCGACGATTACCGGTTTTTACTATCCTGGTATATCCTCCGGGCCTTTCTTCAACCATAGGTGCAATAGTATCGAAAAGCTCTTGTACAACTGCTTTTTTTGTAATATGGCGTGCAACCACCCTGCGGCTGTGAACGTCGATTTTCTGTGAATCGGGCAGCAAACCGGCTTTCTCCCTTTTCATTGCCAGCTTAGCCTTGGTAATTAGGCTTTCGGCAAAAGGCCTGAGTTCTTTGGCCTTGGCTTCGGTAGTAGCAATCTTTTTATGTTCGAACAAAGCCGTTGCCAGATTGTCCAGCAAGGCAGCCCTGTGGCTGTGTGTCCGTTTAAGTTTTCTTCCTGATTTTAAATGTCTCATGGCAAATTACTCTATATATTATTTTCTAAATATCACATTAATACGAATCGAGCAGTTCCGAAGCCTTAGGCGGGTCGGGTTTCAGGTATTTCTCTACGCTCATACCGAATTCCAGGCCGTATTGGTGAACCACTTCGCCAAGCTCGGCAAGGGACTTGCGTCCGAAGTTCCTGAATTTGAGCAGTTCCGATTCCTGCAACTGGACTAATTCGGATAGCGACTTAATATTTGCTGCCTTTAGGCAGTTATGCGCCCTGACGGAAAGTTCCAGTTCATCGACAGGTGTAAGAAGTATTTTGCGAAGCCTGTTGCGCTCAGCCTCTTTCACTTCTTCTTCCACCAGGTCGGGCTGCGGATGGTCTTCTTCCTGCTCTTCGAAATTGACGAAGAATTTCACATGGTCGCTTAAAATTTTAGCTGCATAATGCACCGCATCCTGGGCAGAAATCGTGCCGTCGGTCCTTACGTCGAGCACCAGTTTTTCGTAGTCTGTTTTTTGTCCCACACGGTAAGGCTCAATATAATAAACCACATTCTTGATGGGTGTGTAAATAGCGTCGAGCGGCAGCATACCAATCGGGTAATCCACGATGGGCTGCTCTTCGGCCGGCACATACCCCTTGCCCCTGCCAATTCGCAGTTCGACGTCGAATTCGGCATCGTCGGCAAGAGTTGCAATATGGTGGTCGGGTTCGAGCACTTCAATTTGCGGCGACGCATCCTGCAGGTCTTTTGCAGTCCAGGTATGCGGGCCTTTCAGGTGGAAAACAATCCTCTGCTGCTTCTTATCGAGCACTTTCATCCTTACTTCTTTCAGGTTCAGGATAATCTCCGAAACGTCTTCGATAACGCCGGGGATAGTCTGGAATTCATGAAGTACGTCGGAAATCTTGAGGCCGATAATTGCTGCTCCGGGTATCGATGAGAGAAGCGCCCTGCGGAACGAATTGCCGATAGTTACGCCGTAGCCCTGTTCGAGCGGCTGTAGTATAAACCGGCCGTGGCTTTCGTCGGCAGTTTCTTCTATCTGTACCCTTTCGGGCATTTGCATTTGAGTATTCATATAAATCTTTTTCCGGTTCTAATAAATTAAATATTTATTTTAATAGAATTATACTCTTCTCCTCTTGGGAGGCCTGCATCCATTGTGGGGTATAGGTGTTTTGTCGATGATGCTGTGAATCTCAAGGCCGGCCTGCGAAAGCGCCCTTATGGCTGCTTCTCTGCCCGAACCGGGTCCTTTCACAACTACATCGACCTTCCTGAGGCCCATGTCGAATGCTTCTTTAGCAGTCTTTTCGGCAGAAACCTGGGCTGCATAGGGAGTATTCTTTTTGGAGCCCTTAAACCCGTTCCTGCCTGCCGACGACCAGCACAATGTATTGCCGTACATATCGGTAATGGTAACCATCACGTTATTGAACGTTGCACGGATGAATGCTTTGCCGTGAGAATCGGCTACTATTTTTCTCTTTGTTCTTTTTTTACCTGCTGCCATTTAATTTTATCTTTAATAAATGAACAAAATAAAATATACTAAATAATTGATTTAAGTAATTAATACTAATTATTACTTCTTGCCGACTTTTTTCTTTCCGGCAACAGTCTTGCGCTTGCCCTTGCGGGTACGGGAATTTGTCCTTGTCCTTTGGCCGCGGCAGGGCAATCCCTTTCTGTGGCGTAGCCCGCGGTAGCAGCCAATGTCCATCAAACGTTTAATGTTCATCTGCACTTCGGAGCGAAGCTGGCCTTCCACCTTGTACTCCTGGATAATCTGCCTGAGCGTTGCAATTTCATCATCGTTCCACTCGCTTACTTTCTTGCCGTGGTCCATATTAGCTTTATCCAGAATCTCCATGGAAGTAGTTTTGCCGATACCGAAAATGTAAGTCAGTCCGACAACTCCTCTTTTGTTTTTAGGTAAGTCTATACCTGATATTCGCGCCAATTTATAACTCCTTTATTTTTATTAACCTTGTCTTTGTTTAAACCGTGGGTTCTTTTTGTTTATTATATAAACCCTTCCCTTCCTGCGGACTATCTTGTCATCAGGATTCCTCTTCTTGACTGATGCTTGTACTTTCATGACTATAAAACCTCAAATCTATTATGTTTATTATTTATATCTGTAAACGATACGGCCTTTTTTCAGGTCGTAGGGCGAAATTTCTACCGTTACTTTGTCGCCCTGCAAAATCTTAATAAAATTCATCCTCATCTTGCCGGAAATATGTGCCAGCACTTTGTGGCCGTTTTCCAGTTTGACGATAAACTGCGTATTCGGCAGTGTCTCCTCGATAATTCCGTCAGTTTTTATTAACTCCTGCTTTGCCATAATTCGTTCAATCTCTCAAAGTTAATATTAACGGCTTATTATTATCGATAATGACGGTATGCTCGAAGTGAGCAGCCGGCTTGCCGTCTCTTGTCACCACTGTCCATCCGTCTTTCAATGTCCTAGTTTCCTTTGTGCCGGCCTGCACCATCGGCTCGATGGCAATCGCCATATACTTTTCGAGCTTAACGTTTGGGTACTGAGACCTATAGAGCAGCGGCGGCACAAAATTCGGAACCGGCGGTTCCTCGTGCAATTCCTTGCCGATACCATGGCCGACAAGGTCGCGAGTGACGCTGAAGCCATTGGCTTCCACATGCATCTGCACTGCCTTCGAAACATCGTAAAGTTTATTGCCTGCTACAGCATTCTCTACTCCCAGCATCAGGGATTCCTCGGTCACCTTCATCAGCAGTTGTTTTTCTTCGCTAACGTTTCCCACAGGATATGTGACGGCGCTATCGCCAAAGAAGCCTTCGTACCGGCAGCCGCAGTCTATCGAAAGTATCATACCCTCTTCCAAAACTCTGTCGCCGGGTATTCCGTGGACCACTTCATCATCGACTGACAAACATAGTGTTGCCGGAAATTTCAGCCTGCCTCTTTGGTATCCCTTAAAAGCGGGAATAGCATTTTTCGATCGTATAAAATCCTCGGCAATCAAATCGAGTTCGATTGTTTTTACCCCCGGTTTCACATAAGCTTTCAGCAATGATAAAGTATCGGCTACAATCCTTCCGGCTTTTTCCATCAGGACTATTTCGCTGTCGGTTTTTATCAAAGGACCACCAGCATTATGACTGCCGCTCTTCTTCATCAATAACCGCCGGCTCCTACTCTGCCTTTCATCTTGCCGCTTTTCATGAAGCCGTCGTAATGCCTCATCAGCAGGTAAGATTCGATTTGCTGAAGCGTATCGAGAGCCACGCCGATTACGATTAGCAGTGACGTACCTCCAAAGAACGATGCGAACGACCCGGTCACTCCCAGAATATGGATTGCAAACGTCGGCAGGACGGCAATCAAAGCAAGGAATAACGAACCGGGTAAAGTAATTCGCGTTAAAATATAATCAATGTATTCTGCAGTGGGCTTGCCGGGCCTGATGCCGGGCACGAACCCGCCCTGTTTTTTCATATTGTCGGCCATGTCCCTGGGATTGATGACAATCGCCGTATAAAAATACGTGAAGGCAACTACCATCGTTCCGTAGATTAGTGCATACACAAACGAATCCTGATTGAACATAGCATCTATGGAATGGAAAAATTCACTGTCGGGGAAAAACTGGATTATTGTCTTGGGGATAAACAGAATCGATGTAGCAAAGATAATTGGCATAACGCCAGCAGTGTTTATCCTAAGCGGGATATACTGTGTTGTGCCACCGAATACTTTGCGGCCGACCTGCCTTTTGGCATATTGCACCGGAATCCTTCGTGCTCCTTGCGTCATAAAAATAACTGCAGCAATAATACCAACAAGAATAGCCAGTATTATGATCTCTGCCACCCATGGCCTTGTCTGCATTTCGGTAATTATATTAAACTCCTGGAATATTGCATCGGGCAGCCTGGCAAGGATACCAATCGCTATAATAAGCGAGATACCGTTACCTATACCGCGTTCTGTCAGCTGCTCGCCCAGCCACATCAT
>DAINRZ010000281.1:0-5373 GCA_036741575.1 Kapaibacterium sp. (SeqCode) | reverse complement strand
ATTTTACCGAAATCGCGTTTTTTCAGTCATAAATGGCTAAATAATATGTTAGGTGAGACTAAATTGGGATTATAATAAATATCAGTGAGATTATACGGAACCATTATTCTATGCTGTCTGCTCGAAGAAATATTTGTGTTATTCAGTTTATTGTTTTTGGTTTATTTGATTTTAGCATTGCCTAAAAAATGTTAATTTCGTAATATTAAAAATTCGATTGTTAGGATAGTATTTGGAACAAAACAGCAGCAAAAGCAACAAATTTAAGGTAATAAGGCTTTTAGCGGTAATTTTCTTTTTTACTTTTACTTATGCTGTACTTCGGTACAATGTATTTAAAGGTGCTCCATGGGAGGAATTACCGGGATACGTGGCAAACAAGGCTATTGCCTGGACATCGCTGATATCGATATGCCTTTCGTATTTGCCGGGATTGTCGCAGAAATTAGGTATTAAACTTGCGGCAGGCCTGCTGCCTTTGCGCAAATACCTCGGCTTGTACGGCTTTGCCCTTGCGTCTTTTCATATTGTGTTAACGCTGTCGATGCTTACAGCTGAGACATTTCCATCGCTATTCGACGGCAATACAATAAACGAAAAGGGCGAATATGTAATAATGTTCGGATTGCTTTGCCTGATGGGATTGACAATGCCAGCCATAACATCTATAAAAGCCGTCAGGGAAGGTATGGCGGATGCAAAATGGAAGCAGATACAGCAAATTGGTTACCTGGCACTTGCAGCCAATGCCGCTCATGTGTTTGCCGTGGGCTACGAATGGTGGTTTGCCCCAACTATGTGGCCCTGCTTTATCCCGCCTATCACAATGCTATCTGCCGCATTGTCCGCAATTATAGTTGCTTTGAGGCTTATCGTTTTATTAAAATATAGAGTATAGAATTATGTGGATAAAGTCAGTGCAAAATTTAATATATTAGTATTCGAGGGAGATGATAAAATTAATAATGTTTAAGAAATGTACAAAATAACGCTTCCTAATTTTGAGGGCCCGTTCGACTTGTTGCTGTATTTTATAAAACGCGACGAGTTGAATGTTTACGATATCCCGATAGCCAGGATAACGGAAGAATTCCTTAATTACATAAGGATTATGCAGTATTTCGACCTGGAGCTTGCCGGCGAATTCCTGCTTATGGCCGCCACGCTGATGTATATCAAAACCCAGATGCTGCTGCCCCGCAGCGGCAACGGCGACGGCGAAGAGATCGAAGACCCCAGGACCCAGCTTGTCCAGAAGCTTATAGAATACAAGCAGATAAAGGAAGTTGCCACCGAGCTTGGCGAAATTGGAGAAGAGCAGCGTTATACCTACTACAGGAAGTACTTTTCGGCCGATGTACCTGATGAGAAATCCATGCCAGATTATAAGAATGCTACCCTCTTCGACTTGATGAAGGCATTCGGTAATTTAATGAAAAGAGCCGAAGCAGAGAAGCAAGAGCATGTCGTGAATGTTGCACCGGTAACAATCGACGAGAAAAAGGAGCTTGTGCTGGGCATGCTGCGCCAAAAAAAGCGTCTTTCGTTCTTTGCTATTATAGTCAACAAGCCCAGGATTCATATTATTACAACATTCCTGGCAGTGCTGGAGCTTATTAAGAGCCAGGCTGTCATCATAAGGCAGTCCGATTTGTTCGACGACATTATTATTTCGGAAAAACCGGTTTTCAATTTAAATTAGTGAATATGGAAAAAGCAGCAATAAATTTTGGCAAATTAAGCAGAGACGACCAGAAAAGCGTTATAGAAGCCCTTTTGTTTTCGTCCGAGGAAGTCCTGCCTTTGAATACCCTTACTAACTACCTTTCGGGCCTTGACAGCGTGCCAGGGCTTGAGGGCGACGGCGAACATGGCGCTGTGGCTTTTGGCAAAAAGAATGTTATTTCGCATGATTTTATCGTCGAACTGATATCCGAGATAAACGATGAGCTTATCTCGACAAACAGGCCATTCAGGATAGTGAATATTGCAGGAGGGTGGCAGTATGCCACCAGGAGCGAATACGGCGAATTGGTTGCCGGGCTTGTCAAATCGAAATCCAAACGCAGGCTGACACAAAAGACACTCGAAGTACTGGCTATTATTGCCTACAAGCAGCCTGTTTCGAAACCTGAGATTGACCAGATAAGGGGGGTCCATTCGGGCGAGCTGGTAAACTCTTTGCTCGATAAAGGCTTAGTTAGAATCGCCGGCAGGTCGGACGCACTGGGTAAACCATTGCTCTACGGAACAACCGATGAATTTCTGAAAACATTCGGAATTAATTCTCTCGAGGATTTGCCGAAACTGAGGGACCTGGAAGAATTCTCGGATAATGCAGCAAATACATCGGAAGAACTGGAAATTGTTATCGAGAAGATGGAAAGCGCCCCATCGGATAAATTTACACTTCTCAGGCAGAAGATAGAAGAAGGTATCGAGGTGCCCGAACTTACGCTCGAAAACAAAAAGGCTGCAAATTAATAAAATAGCTTACTTAATTAAGACAAATCCTGGGTCGAATTCGCCTGTGTGTTTTAGCTCGGGCAAAAACTGCCCGGCATTATTCTCGAAATCGGCAAAGGAACTGAGCCTGTGTTCGAAATAAAACTCATCGACAATATAGCTGCCTGCGGTTTGTATGTTGTTCGGTGGTATAGCATAGTTATTCAAAGGCGAGGCTGTGCATTTGAACTTGCTTTCGAACTGCTTCAAAAGATTGAGTTTAGCTTCTTCTATGGTGGCCCCTTGCGAAGATATATCGATATCGAGGCAATGCGAATTATAGCCGTAACCGTTTTCGGTAATAACCGCCCTGAAAATGAAGTCATTTGCCTTGTTCATTTTATCCTTAATAAAAAAGTTAAACTGCTTTAATTTATTATTTCTTATTTACAATTTAATTAATATTTATTAATTATACAAGATATTTTTAACTTTTTGCCTTTTAATGTGTCAATAGTAACCTGAAAGATGTAAATAGCAATATTTTGTTGATACATCAGTTAAATCAGGTATATATAATATTTATGGAGAAAAGGTTTGCGATATTTTCTGGTTCTTCTGATTAGTGTATTCTTCTACTCGGGCGCAGTTGGGTACAATCCGAACGATCCCCTGGCTGTTTACGTTAAAGACGGCAAATGGCATTTTATTAATCATTCCGGCAAAGAGATGTTCGAACCAAAAGAAGTTGTAGAATATGGCGGCTATGGCGAGGGGCTTTTCAGGCTGAAAATGAGAATCGACGGAAAAGAGAGATGGATTTTTCTAGATTCTACCGGCAAAAAGATGGTGATGCCCGATGGCGACGAGATAATGATGTACTCAGATGGGCTGGCATTATCGGCTGTTAAGACTGCAGATACGGTTTATGATTACATGTTCGGATTTGTCGATAAGGCAGGCAATACAGTAATTCCGCATAAATATATAGATGCTTCCTATTTCGAAAAAGGCCTTGCCTGGGCCAGGACGTTCGACACATTGGGATATATCGACAGGAAAGGTAAGTTTGTTATTACTTTCGACTCGCTTGTAGGAAATGCTTTTTGTGAAGGATTGGCTGCGGTAAATGATTTTAATTACAGGATGGGCTATATCGACACTACCGGAAAAGTGGTAATACCGGTTGTTTACGACGAGGTGAACCCATTTAGCGAAGGTAAGGCTTTCTTCCACGATGACGGGTGGGGAGGCTATATGGATAAAACGGGCAAAATTATTATATCCCCCCGGTTCGAAGACGGCAGGCCTTTCAGTGAGAATTATGCCTTTGCTGGTTCTTTCTGGATAGATAAAATCATTCTTTGGGCAGTCATTGATACTACAGGGAAATTAATAACTAAATTTCGGTTCGAGTCAGTCCGCAATTTCAGCGAAGGTATAGCAGCCGTTGCCAAGGACAGGTCGTGGGGATTCATTAATTACAAAGGCGATTACGTAATTCCTTCTCAGTTTAGTTCGGCGGGCTCATTCAAAAACGGTATTGCCTGGGCTTCGGTGCCTTTTAAGAGGTATGGCTTCATAGATACGAAAGGCAATTATATATTCGAGATACCCAAGCCCGAAAAGGTTTTTGATGTTCGATTCGGAGAGCAGGTCTTTTAGAATTTGCTAACTCAACGAATTGTAATTAGCTTATTAATTTTTTGCCGATAGGTAATGTAAAAGTGAATATGGTACCAGCACCGGGTTTACTTTTTACACTTATACTGCCGTTGTTTTTTTCCACAAATTCCTTGCTTAGAATTAAACCAAGCCCGGAACCTTTCTCGTTGGAAGTACCATAATTGGTTACCAGCTTATTAAAATTGAAAAGGTTCGAAACGAAATCTCTTGTCATTCCCCTGCCAGTGTCTTTTACGGATACAGATATGTGGCTTTTATTAATTTTGCAATCAACAGCAACCGAGCCACCTCCCTCTGTAAATTTGAGGGCGTTTGTCAGAAGGTTGCGCAAAATTGATTCAAGCATTACCTCATCGGCATAAACAAAAACATTGTCTGGTATGTTGCCGCTCAGAGTCACTTTCTTTTGCTCGGCATTGGTGCGCAGAAGGTTTATTGTCGAAAAAACAGTATTGCGCAAATTTAAATTAATAGGATTGTATTTAATAATACCGCGCTGTAGCCGCGACCATTCAAGAAGATTTTCGAGCAGTTTAAAAACGCTGACCGATGATGAATAGAGGGCATTAGAATATGAGCGAATTTCGCTTAATGAAAGGTTTACAAATTCTTTCGAGAGTGTTTCCGTTATTCCTATCAGCCCGGTAAAAGGCCCCCTTAGGTCGTGAGCTATTATTCCGAAGAACTTGTCTTTTTCTTTTAATGCTTCTTTCAGCTTATCCTCATTAGATTTTTTTGCCAGTGCATATACAATCAAATTGCCAAAAAGCTTTAAAAGATAGACATTCTCGGATGAAAACTGCTTGTTGCTTTGAAAATTTGCAAATCCGATCATTCCGATTATATCATTATCGTTTTTAAGTGGAATCAGGAACCCGGTTTTAATTTTGAGTTCATCGTGTATTTTTGTCAGTATAGGTTTAGTGCCTTTTCTTGCACCAATTTTATAATCCAGGACTTTGCCGTATTTCAATTCATTGTATAAGTCTCTCACATCCTTAGGCTTATTCAGGATTTCATCAAGTTTCCGGCCCTGATATTTCATAGAATGCCATCTGTAAACCTTATCAATATGAGATTTTGCCTCATCGAACAGCACAACAATGCAACCGTCCGAACTTGTATATTTGGCAATGGTTGCTAATTCTTCGACAATCTCTTCGTCGAATTTTGCATTTGGTACTTTCAATAAGTTCGCCGACAATCGGAAAAGTAGTTCATGGTGGTTCTTTGCAGTGGCCG
>DAINRZ010000280.1:0-5374 GCA_036741575.1 Kapaibacterium sp. (SeqCode) | reverse complement strand
TAAGGCGCTGGAATACTATAATAAATCGATGAAAATTTGGATTGGCCTGGGAATTACGGATTATCACGGTGAGCTTTACCTGAATATGGGGAATGCATACATGGGAAAAGGTGAGTACACAACCGCTGCTGCTTGTTTCGACAGCTCGTTCAGGTATTCATCCGAAAGGAAATCCATCGCCGAAATTGCAAAAATACTTGCATGCAGGGGCAATTTGCTGGCAATTCAGGAAAAGTACGCTGAAGCCATCGATATGTTTAATAAATCCATTGAATTAGTCAAACAGGGCAATCAATTGAAAATACTCTCCGAAAACTACCAGGCATTGGCTGCAGTATATGATTCATTGGGAAATTATAAAAAAGCATACTATTTCTTCCAGTTATACAATTCGGCCAGGGACAGCCTGTTCAGCAGCGAGAAAGCTAAAGAGGTGGGCCTGTTGACCGCTAATTATGAAATTCAGAAGAAGATCGAAGAGAGGAAAAGAGAGAACGAGCTTGCACAAAAAAGAGAGGAAGAAGAAATCAGGCGGAGGAATACGCTGCAATACTCTGGTATTACAATTTTCATTGCAGCTTTGTTTACATTCATTATTATTTCGGGAAAATTCAGGATTTCCGATACGGCCCTCGAGGTTGTGGTATTTGTATCATTATTGCTATTGTTCGAATTTATTCAGGTAATGTGCGATCCGCTGATAAACAAAATTACCGGCTCGGAGCCTTTCTACCTGCTTCTTGCAAACCTTGCAATAGTCGGCGCAATAATACCTTTGGATGCTTACCTGGAAAAGCTGATGAATAACAGGCTCAAGAAAAAGCAATAAATGCAATTGAAACAAATGATCCTGTTAGTATAATTTATAATCGATCAGGCAACACCTTATATATGATTCTCCTGTTCGGTGGTTATAATTATCAAAGAATTGGACAAGGCCTACTCCCTTTGAATAATAGTAATCGCCAGTTTTCCAGGTATTCGGATAAGTAATACCATTACATGGCTGGCAATCAATTGGCCCAAAATAATAAACTTCGTTGATTTCAGCATTTGGGAATGGGTTATCGGCCAACCTCCGTAATATGTTAATTAATGTATCGTTTGTATTGCTATAGATCGTACCAATCAGTGTTTCTTCCTTGTATTTTGCATAGTAATTAAAGAAGTATCCATGTCCCGGTGAACTGGACTCATACGTTAAAAGGCTTGTTTTTACATTGTTAATTCTCCAATCCATCATTTTTTCCCCGTTAATTACTACTGAAAAAGTATCTAATATGTAACCACTGCTTTTATTCATATAGTGGCAGGTCCATTCATTTCCCAGTGCAAGCGGGAATAGGGTTTTGTGATTTACTGTGTCCTTGTCCTTTGGATTGTTAAGGGAATTATCGTCGGTGCAACCGGCAATGCAAATTAATGAAGTAACGATTGATAAAACTATAGTTTTCATAAGATTATAATCCCTAAAAAAAATGTAACATTTAACTAAAAGATGTGTATATTGGCAATATATTTTAACTTTTAGGGAAAGAAAAATGATAAGGCCAATTTTATTTTTAGTAATTGCAATAGCATTATTGTCGTGTGGAGACGACAAGCGGGTACAGCCGCCAACCGAATATCCCATCAAAATCATTAAAATTAATCCCGAACCTGTATATCCGGGCATTAAAATGACGATTTCGGGCGAGGATTTCGGTGATGAGTACGACAGCCTAAAATGCAGAGTATTATTCAACGAGAAAGTTATGGGGGTGATTACCAAATGGAAAGCTGATACAATCGAAATGATAGCGCCCAATTTAAAGGGGAAAGTATTGGTGCAGGTAAAAAACGGCGATCTGTCGAGTAATGAATATACTGTCTTCTACTACGATGGTATTATCATTACAAGTATCGAAGATCAATGTTATACCGGAGTGGAAATTTCATTATCGGGCCTAAATTTTGGAGATAATTCAAAAAGTTCCAAGATTATTATCTCTGAAAAGAAGGAAATTGAGTTGGGAAAAGTATTAGATAAAGCGAGAATAAAGTATTGGAGTGATACGCTTATAAGTTTTTTACCACCGGAAGAAGCCGGATTTAGATATGCTTGGGTATCAGTCAATAATGAAACAAGCAACTTTGCCCAATTTAAGGTGCTCGATTTGCCTAAGATTACTTCAATAGCTCCTGCAGAGCTTATCGAGGGAATCAGTTTCAAATTGGCAGGGCAAAACCTGGACAACAGACCGTTCGAAATACTGTTCAACGGAACTCCCGCAGAAAATGCCTCGATTTACGATATTTATTCAGGAATAGCTTATGGCATAGTACCAGGTAAAATAAACAGCGGAACTGTGGTTTATAAGTCGGGTAATGTAACAAGCAATGAATTAAAATATACATTTATTAATAAAGCAGAGATATACAGTATTGAGCCATCGGTTCTTACTGCCGGAGAAAAAGCTGTTATCAAAGGGAAAGATTTCAGTAATGAGCAGGGTAAAAGATGCCTTTATCTGAACGGTGAAATGATGGAAATAATTGCGTGGAGCGAAGACCGTATTGAGTTTAATATACCCAAAGGGATTGTAAATGGCTCTCTGTGTATAAAATATAAATCAGACGGGAAAATTTATTCTATATCGAATACAATTGATTTCAAAACTATTTTTAAACCTGATATTAAAATGCTCGATGAATTTAGATATATAGAGTATAATGGAGTTAAGAGATTACTTATAAGAAAGGATATGTTGTTTTACTATAGGATTAATCCCGGAGATGGCCAAGGGTGTTATTACCCTGTATATACTGCAATTCTTCTTAATCCGGTTACTTTTGATATCGATACTTTCAGGGCTGAGTCATCAACTGTTCTACCAGGCAGCAATCTATGCCCGATAGTATACTGGGACCACAAAAGTATTATCGGGGTTAACGTAAAAATGATATATATTGACGAAAACAAATGTGAATTTCTTCTTTTACCTGACGAATTTCGAAATATTCTCGAATCATTCCAAAAATCATATTATTGTTATCAATATTCTGGTGGCAAAAAAAATGAAGGTTCTTATGAAGGCCCGGTAGACTTAAATTCGATTGCTTATATAAAATTCACACTTTCAAAGAAATAAAACTGCCCCGGCAACTTCTGCCACCGGGGCTTGTATAATACCTGCTGTTTTTTTCGTCAGTTAAGCAGGTTCGGATTTATATATACCACAAATATTACGTTAGGGAACAGCATAACCACAAAAAGCATAGTTCAGTCCTCCTTTCCCATACCCGGCACTATTAACGGCCGAGCAATTGCAGGAACGATGCCGGATTCTGGTTAGCCTGAGCCAGCGAAGTCAGCGATGCCTGCTGCAGGAACTGCGACTTAATAAGCTCTAATTGTTCCTTGGCAACGTCTGTATCTTCGAGCCTCGAAATAGCTGCATTGTAATTTGTAATCTGGCCTTTCAGCAGGTCTTCCTGCGAATTTAGCCTGTTAACCAAACCGCCGAGATACGATGCAATATTGTTTACGTTATCTATAGCATCGGCAAGGCTTGTCATTGTAGAGTGTATTTCAGTTGTCGAGAATATACCCAGATCTTCAGCCGATACATTATTAAGCTCCCTCAGGTCCAGATTTGTAACACCACCATAAAATCCTGTATTCATTGCATTGGCGTCGAAATACTCGCTTGGCACATTAAATTCGCTGCTGCTGTAAGTCATATCAATACCAAGAGTAAGCAGTGTATTTGCCGCATTGGTACCGATTACGAAATCAGCCGAAAAAGTACCGTTTAGCAACTGCTTGCCACCGAATACAGTACTGTCAACCACAGTCTGTAACTGTTGAGACAGTCTGTAAGCAGCTTTGGCAAGAGCAACTTTTTCATCCGTACCCATAGCGCCCGAAGAGGCCGTGGCGGCTGCATTTTTAATATCAGTCAGGAGTTGATTAATATTATCAAGGCTGTCCATTAATATATTGGCAACGTTCTGCGCGTCGCCGACTGAATTGAGCGCAGCTTTCAGCGAGCCATTGCGTGCAGCAAGCGCCCGCGAAGAAATATAGCCGGCAACATCGTCGGAGGCATTGTTAATGCGCTTGCCGGTTGAAAGCCTGAGCTGGCGAAGTGAAACGTCCCTGCTCGATGCTTCCAGTGAATTGTAGGCATTTTCTGCCGCTATGTTAGTCCTTATTCTCGAGGTACCACCTGTTGCAAATGGCATAGTTTTATCCTTTGATTATTATTAATACATAATATTCATAATTATTATTACCTGCATTATCCCTGGATAAGCCTGAGGAATGCCTGAGGATTAGCGTTGGCCTGGGCCAGCGAGGTTAGCGAAGCCTGCTGCAGGAACTGTGACTTCACCAGTTCGAGCTGCTCTTTGGCAACGTCTGCATCCTCGATTCTCGATATTGCCGCATCATAGTTGGTCACCTGGCTTTTCAGCAGGTCCTCCTGCGAAATTAGCCTGTTAACGATACCGCCCATGTACGATGCAGCTTTATTCACATTATTGATTGCTTCGTCGATACTCTGCAAAGTCAGGTGAATTCTGTCTTCGGAAAAAATGCCCATATCATGGTCGTCCACCTGGTTGAAAGCTCTAAGGTCGAGGCCTGTTACTCCTGCAAATATAGTAGTTTCCATAGCATTTATATCGAAATACCTGCTGTCCACGTTGAAATCAGGATTGTCATAACTCAGGTCGACAGTGAGAGTAAGCAGATTGTAAGCAGCGTTCGAGCCAACCACGTAGTCTGCTGAATAAGTACCGTCGATAAGCTGCCTTCCTCCAAACACTGTGTTTTCAACAACAGTCTGAATCTGCTCTGCCATTCTATAGGCCGCACGCGCAAGAGCAATACGTTCCGCCGTACCCATGGCTCCCGAGGCAGCCATCGATGTAGAAGACTTGATATTATTGAGCTGAGTATAGATATTGTCAAGCGAATCCATACTTATATTGATTATATTATTGGCATCGCCAACGGCCAGCAAAGCTGCTTTAAGTGAGTTGTTCCTTGCTGCAAGCGCACGCGACGTTATATAACCCGCAACATCGTCTCCGGCATTGTTTATTCTCTTACCTGTGGAAAGCCTCAACTGCCTCAAGGATATGTCCCTCGACGATACCTCGAGGGAATTGTAGGCATTCTGGGCAGGAATGTTCGTTCGTATTCGCGAGCCACCTCCTATAGCAAAAGGCATTATTCACCTCCATGTGAATTATAGTACATTAATATTCTACCTTATTTTCTCTGCCGGAAAATTCATCCCCGGCCAAATTCAAATTTTCAATAAAAAATATTTCATTCCACTCAAAGTATTTACAAGTCCCGTGCCAAAAATATTTCGGTCACCCG
>DAINRZ010000279.1:0-5375 GCA_036741575.1 Kapaibacterium sp. (SeqCode) | reverse complement strand
GGCAACGCAGCTTTATGCCAGGAACTACCCAAAGACTGTATCAATGCTATAAATGTATGCAAGCAGGTATATAATTTCGATAAAATATATTTGGGCGAAGGCTTGAACCGTAACGAAATAAACAGCAGCTATTCCTGCCTGAAACGCGGCGAAAATAACAGCCTGTGGATGATAGTCAAGGTACAGACAGACGGCGATTTGGGCTTTCTAATCACTCCGGGCACGCCGATAGATATCGATTGGGCGGTTTATAATATTTCCAATTCACCTTGCTCCCGGATTAGTATTGACAAAAATATCGAGGTAAGCTGCAATTTTTCGGATACTGCGTATTTCTCTGCCGAAAAAGGAAAAACCGGAGCAACAGGAGCAACCGGAAATACACACGGCGATATGTATTCATCTCCTTACAACTCAAAGATTCCCGTTAGGGCAGGCGAGATTTATGTGATAGCAATTGTAACATGGTGGACGCTCTCCAATACAGGATTCTCAATAGATTTTGGTTTATCGTCGGCAGATATTTACGATAGCTCCAGCCCGGCTATAACTTCGATAAGCAGTAATATCTGCGGTGGCAATGAAATACGGATTAAGTTTTCGAAATATATTGATTGCTCGACGATAGATGCGTCCGATTTTACTGTAAGTGGCCCAGGAGAGCCCTACCAGTCTGTCAGTATAACCTCAGAAAATTGTACAATAGCATCATTCGGCAGCGATGACGAGTTTGTACTAAAAATCAATCCGCCGATTTCTGCTAAAGGTAATTATAAGCTGGCAGTAACAGCGAATTATTCCGATATTTGCGGCATTGCCAATGTATTGCCCGAGGAAATCGGCTTTGCGGTCAATGATATGCCTGTTGTAATTACCTCCGACAAACTTGAAGTGTGCATGGGCGAAAACATAAGGCTTTTTGCAGATATAGACGGCAATCCCCCATTCAAATACGAATGGTTTCCCGGGCAGTTCCTATCGTGTACGGACTGCCCCAGCCCCAAAGCAACAGTATTCGAGAAGACCGTTTTCAGGGTGAAAGTTACCGATGCTACTGGGTGCATAGCCGAAGCCAGCATAGTTATCGACGTCAAGCCTTCTCCGGTAATAAGCATTATCAAAGGAGATACATCAATATGCCAATCAGGCGCTGCATTACTTGAGATTGCTGCTCCTGGCATTTCTAGCCCTGTTGTCAGTTGGGGTCCAGATAGCAGCCTGAATGCTTCTGATATACTTAATCCCATAGCCACACCCGAAGAAACGACTGTATATTCAGTAAAATTAACAGACCCGGCCACCGGCTGCAGTACCGAGAAAGAAATCACTGTATATATCGGTAAGCCGGTCCAGCCTGTATTAACTTTGAACGGCAAATCCTCGGCTGCTGAAATATGTGAAGGTTCTGTTGCCACTCTTGATGCCGGCAGCAAAGACCAGCTTAGCGGCGAAGAATACAAAACATATAAATGGAGCAAAGACGGCAGGTTAATTACCGATTCTGTCAGGCAGTTCCTGAATATCGACAGCCCAGGCAGCTATAGTGTGGAGGTCGAAGCAATTGGCGGCTGCAAGGGGAATTCCTGGATCGAAATAACCTACATACAAATTGCCGAAACCACTTATGAATACCCCCCGACAGTCTGCACCGGCGGCAGTTTCATTATCAGGGCCAATGTGGATGGCAACCAGGATGATTTCAGCATTAAATGGCTGGTTACCGACGGTTTTATCGGGCCCGACAATGCTTGGGACCCCGAAATAGCACTTGCCAAAGAAGGGATTTATTTATATATAGCAGAGATAACCGACAAAACCACATTGTGCCGCAAACTGGACAGCGTTTCCATTCAGGCTCTTCCGGGTATTACGCTCAGCCTTGGGGCCGATATCGATGCCTGCCCGGGAGAAAGGGTAGTCATAAAAGCAAATATCTCCGGCGGAGGCAGCGGTTTCGGGTATAAATGGCTCCCGCCAGATATTATTATTCCCGATAAATCAGACTCGTCAGTTGCCGAAATTATAACTTATGAACCGTTGATGGTTATTGTTGAAGCATCTAATAACGGTGGATGCCGGTCTATCGATACTATCATGGTAAATATACCCTTGCCCTTTGCCGAGCTTAGTATTCCACCGGCCGAATTCAATCCTAAGCAAAGAGATGTTATGATTCCGGTATTGTTTAATGCCGAATCGGACCTGCTGCGTTGCAAGCCCGGTTTTGCACTGCTTAAACTGGAGTGGGGCTTTAGTTTGTTCAATCCACGCAAGGCATTTGCAAAAGGCAGGGAGGTAAATATTCAGCGGGATTTTAGGCAAAGTACACGCACTTGGGAAATATCCGTATTAATACCTGACAGCCTGCTCTCGGCTCCCGGCAATGTTATTGTGGAAATTCTCGGCGATGCCATGATCGGCGAAGCCGACACAACTTCACTGAATATCAAATCAGTCCAGTGGGATAATTTTAAAGTTAATAACAAATTGAATCCAGGATTCCTGAGAATTACCGATTTATGCGAAACCGGCGGCAAAAGGCTTATCGATTATAAGGGGGCTTTCTATATCGGCAGTATGGCACCCGTGCCTGCAGATGAATTTGTGGATATCGAACTTAAAAGCGATACTAAACAGGATTATTACTTAATTAAAGTTTTTAATTTTTTTGGTAATATTATTGATGAAATTATTATTTTGAAACCCGGCGATACGGAACTAAAAAGGATTTTTACCGGAGATTACAGCCCGGGCATTTATAAAATTGCCGTCACCGCAAAGGAAACATCCCGATTCAGGGATTTGTTGATTTTCAGGTGACGGAATAATACATTATGAGAGAATTATGATAAGATTTGATTACTATGTAAAAATAGCAATTTTTGCCATTTTATTATCGTTGCCTGTAATTAATTTGCAATCAAAGGATAACCCAAAGAACCAGTTCGGCGTTTATGCAGGCGGCAATTTGCTTTACCAGGATGCTTCTTTTTCGAAATTGCCGGGCCTGCAAAGCTGCTGCTACGAATTCAACGAAGGCAATGGTGCAGGCTTCGAGCTTGGCGTATTGTATTATATGCCCATATCAGCTTCGTCTGTATTCCAGATGAAAGCCGGTTATGCTGTGTATATGAATAATTTTAATAAAACAGAAGTAATCGGCAATGCTTACGATTACAATTACAATACAATCGACGCAGTTTCGGATTTTAATCTGGATATCACATTAGGCTTAATCAAAATCAATCCTTCATATATATTGAAACTAACCTCGGCGCTGTCTTTGAATCTGGGTGCCGAAGCCGGTTATGTCATTTCGTCTTCCTACGAGAACAGCGAAGTACTGATAGAGCCTTCGTTTGCACAGTTTATCGACGGCTCGAAATCGAGGAATACATCTGGTAGCATCGAGGTAACAGCCTTTCCTTTCCTGGCAGCAAAAGCCGGTCTGGGCTATGATTTGAAACTTTCGAAAGGATTGGTTTTAGCGCCCGAAGCAGGGATTAATTACAACTTACTCGACCTTGCAAAAGACAGCAAATGGAAAGTACACAGTTTTCCGTATTTCAACCTCAACCTGAGGTTCGTGCCTATAGGCCCGCAGCCTGTGCCGCCAATGGAGCCGCCGCCGCTAACGCTGCCCAATCCACCGGTTCCGCCCGAGCAGCCTGCCATTGATGTCGAGATTAATGCTTATTATATTGCCGATGGCGCCATGGAAAGCGACCTGGAAATAATTCAGATACAGGAGTTCCTGACACGGAGGATACACCCCCTGCTGAACTATGTGTTCTTTGCCGAGAACTCAGCCGATATACTTCCGCGTTACAATATAATAGATAAGAGCGAGATATCCGGATTTTCTTCCGAAAAGTTTTATGGCAGGAATACGCTCGATGTTTACCATGATATACTGAATATAATTGGCAGCAGGATGAAGAAAAATCCCAAAGCCCAGATAACGCTCACCGGATGCAATTCCAACGAAAACAAAGAGCTTTCCAACATTACCCTTTCGAGAAAGCGCGCCGAAACTATTAAAAAATACCTCGAAAACGTGTGGGGTATAGAAAAGAACAGGTTAAAAATTGAGGCAAGGAACCTTCCCAGGCAGCAATCCAACTCCGCCGAAATTGACGGAAGAGAAGAAAACAGGCGAGTGGAGATAGCCTCGGATTTCGAGGAAATTTTTGAACCGATGACGATTATAGATACCATTGTGAAAACTATTCCACCCGTTCTGAAGTTCAGGGTACAGTCCAAAACCAAAGCCGTTATAAAAGAATGGTCGGTAAGCGCTTACCAAAGAGATAAAAAATTGAAAGAATTTAGCGGCTCCGGCAATTTGCCGGATAACTTGGAATGGATTATGGCAAACGATAAAGAATACATACCACTTTTCAACCAGCCGGTTTACTATAAAATCGGGGTTACAGACATTGAAAACCGTAAATGGGAATCAGCTCCGCGAAAATTGGAAATGGAGCCTTTGACGGCAAAGAATAAGTTTTTAGCCATCGAAAAAGGTGTGGATGTGAAGGACAAAGAAATAGATGAGTTCAGCCTGATGTCTTTTGCTTACAACTCTCCGGAACTCAACAAAGGCCATATGCTTCTGCTGGGGCTTGCCCGCGAAAAGATAGACGGCAGTTCATACGTGTTAATAAAGGGCTATACAGACAGGGTGGGCGAAGAACAGCACAATATGCAGCTTTCGCTGAACAGGGCGCTTGCCACAGCAGCAGCGCTGAATATCGACCCGAAATTCGTGTCGGGTGTAGGCGAAACGGAACCCCTGTTCGACAACAACCTGCCCGAAGGCCGTTTTTACAACAGGGCTGTTTATATTACGATAGAAAATCCGGTAGAAAAATAATAGTCTGTTTTAATTGCATGGAGCTTTCCAATTTCGCCTCGCTGCAGGACCGCATTACTCAGTGTCTGTTTCTGTTGAAGATACATGAAGTTAGGACTCTCGCCAAAATAATTCAGGCGGGTATCGGGTGTAGTTTTGTTGTTGCAATAATGACGCTTCCACACTTCACCGAAAGGATTGTAGCGTATATGCTTGCTTTATTGTGTGTTCATCTTATAGCTGTTATTAATATCAGTTCATGAGCTTTTTAATATCTTCAATTGAAAGGCCTGTTGCTGATGATATTGTTTCGATGTTAACACTAAGCCTTAGCATTTGCCTTGCTACTTCTATTTTGCCTTCCTGCTTGCCCAGCATTATGCCTTCCTGCTTGCCCAGCATTATGCCTTCCTGCTTGCCTAACATAATACCACGTTTTTCACCACGTTTTTCACCACGTTTTTCACCGCGTTTTTCACCTTTTAATTCACCTTCTTTTTGTGCGTTCTTTATCCTCTGC
>DAINRZ010000278.1:0-5389 GCA_036741575.1 Kapaibacterium sp. (SeqCode) | reverse complement strand
CATAGGTAAATACAGACAACTGACTCCGATCATTTTGGCAGATAACAGAAAAGATGCAACAAATCAGTTTCATGTGCAAAAAATAAGCAGGCCCTTGAATACCACCTGATGAAAGCTATCGAGGACAATCCCTTATATATTGCTGAAAATGCAAATTCCAAAAAACGGGAAATCGAACGCTCACTGAGAAGGAATAAAGCATTTGTCGATTCTGTAAAAAATGCTGTCACAACTGTTCAAACAGGTGTTGTAGTCATCGATCCAAAGACAGGCGCTATCCTTGGTATGATGGGGGCTTCGCCGAAATTCATGCGCGAAAATCCCTCTGCAAAATACTCGCTGAACCATGCCACACAAATCCGCAGGCAGCCTGGGTCATCATTTAAGCCTTTTCTATATGCTTCGGCTCTGGAACAGGGTATGTCGCCCAATTCGCCGGTGGAATGCGGGCCTTATAGTTACAAAATGCCCGAAGGGGGCGTGTGGTCTCCCAAAGGCAACGGTGGCTGCACCGATGGGGACACTGTTACTTTGGCCGACGGGCTTGCCCGCTCGATAAATACTGTAGCAGCCAGGCTGATAACCCAGCATACTGACCCCGAGAAAGTAATTGCAGTCGCCAAGCGGCTTGGTATAGATGCTCGCTACCTGAAGCCCGTACCTTCGCTTTCATTAGGCTCCGGCGAGGTGTCTCCAATAGAGATGACATCTGCCTTCGGGGTTTTTGCTAATGACGGAATTTATGTTGAACCATACTTAATTACAAAAATCGAAGATAAATTCGGCAATGTCATCTATGAAAGGAAATCGGCCCAAAAGTTAAAAGAGGCCATAAGCCCTTCGATTGCACATAAAATGACGGCAATGATGCAGAAAGTGGTCGATGGGGGCACTGCCCACAAAGTTCGTGAAAATTTCAAAAACTGTGATGCAGCAGGTAAAACAGGCACTACGAACGATTATGCCGATGCCTGGTTTATCGGCTATACACCTCAACTAGTTGCAGGTGTATGGGTTGGCTTCGACGACCGCAGAATTACGTTTACCGGCGGGTATGGCTATGCCGGCCAGGTTGCAGTTCCCCTTTGGGCAAAGTTCATGGCTGGAATATATTCAGACAGGAAATTACCCTATAAACAAAGAAAATTCTCACTGGGCTATAAGGATTCAATCATTGTTGCCGACGGCATTAACGCCGACTCGGGCGCTGTTTACGAAGACGTGCCCGACGATGGGGTATTAAAAGAAACTCCTTTAGATACCACCAAAAAGAATCCTGATACCCAAAAAAGAGATGAATCCGCAAAGGATGAGCATTTGGATGCATTAATTAATAATAAGAAGGAATATGAATAGAATATGAGCGGCCATTTTATACTTACTACCGGAAAAACAATCGATGTGGGTACATTTTACTGTATCGGGAAGAATTATTCTAAGCATGCCCGGGAATTAGGCGGCGAAGTGCCCGATGAACCGGTAGTCTTTATCAAACCGCCGGCTGCTTATATGCAGGACGGGGCAAAAATTTCACTGCCGCGATTTTCTGAGAATATTCACCACGAGGTGGAACTCGTTGTGGTTATTGGCGAAAATTGTTCAGGGATTGAACCTAAGGACGCCAGCAGAATAGTAGCCGGTTATGGCGTTGGTGTCGACCTTACATTGAGGGATATACAAAATAAAGCAAAGAATGAAGGCCACCCGTGGGCTGTGGCAAAGGGTTTCTATGGCTCGGCGCCTGTATCGAAAATTGTTCCTGCTGATAAAATTAAAGAATCCAATCCGATTTTTGATTTGGTATTAAAAGTAAATGGTGTAATTAAACAAAAATCGAATACTTTCGAAATGGAGCGAAGTACTGGAGAATTAATAAGTTACCTTTCTGCTGTGTTTACCTTAAGGGCGGGCGACTGCATTTTTACTGGAACCCCTGAAGGTGTAGGCAGGTTAGTGCCGGGGGACAAAATCGAGGCGTTTCTCGGAAATCTGGTAACACTTAATTTCGAAGTATGTTAATCTGAGAATGTAATGTAAAACATAAATTGAGTAATATGAAAAATATAAGGCTTACAATTTTAATTCTGGCGGTAGTATCGGCCCTGGCAGGCTGTTCCGGTTTGATGACAAGAACAGAGTACGACCTGCATACTATTACTGAAAGGGATACAACTTACAATTATACCAACCAGAATGCCCCCGGCAACAGGGATAATGGTGTAATTTACCCTTCGTCGAGGGTGTTCGACTTCGAGAGATCTACAACTACCCGCGATTCTCTCGTCGTCAGGGAATACCCCGATTTCATAAGGCTTGGGGTTTTCGAAAGTGTCGGGCTGATGTTCAGCGGCGAAAATAAATACGGCATTGGTACCGGCCTTTTTGGCATTTTCCCCGATTTCGAGAAGCTTAGCCAATCATACAGGGGCGGCGACAGCAAATTGTTTACCGGCGGTCTTTACCGAATAGGCATAGGCGAGTGGAGGCTGCGCTGGTTCAGGGATGCTAAGGACTGGACATACGGCACATCGCTACTGGAAATAATTGCCCCTGATTCACGGGGCGAAAAAGCGCTCTCCTCGATATTCCCGTTTTATATAAAGAAAAGGTTCTTTTTAAGGGACGAAATCCCTTATATATCTCTTTCGCCCGGTTTTGGCTTCGGTTGGTTTCCTTCACAGTATATTAATCTTTTCGGGGCACTCGAAGTAGGTTCCATCGGTGGTTTTAACATCCGGGCCTATCTGGGTGTTGCCGCCGGTATAAACCAAAACTGGTCTGTTCAGGTACGTTCGAGCGATTTTTCTGACGATAAAAGCCAAAGCTCGGTTGTGCCTTATGTTGGGCTTGGAATATCCTTCCTCGACTTTGTCAATATAGTGCCGGAGACATACAAGGAATGGAAAGACCATGAGCATTCCTCCTGGAATATTGGCCTGCTGCAAATCGGTATTTTGAACACACCCGGAACCGATTCAAGCTCTTTTGCTCCCGATGAAGAAGAATCCATTATTTCGGGTTTGTCCCTGAGGTTCCTGCATGGCGAAGTAGCTCTTCCGATACTCGATAATAAATTTTATGCCGGGACTTCTCTTTTTAACCTGATAGTCCTTGGAGATAACGAATGGGGTATGGGCGTGCTTCCAATCCGGCTGGGCTATTGGCAGGATTTAATACAGGACGAATTAACCACAGAGCCATTCATCGAATTTAATTATTATCCATCGACTTTTATACACATAGGCAATAAAATTAACCTTAAAGTAAGCAATGAAATCAATATGGGACTGACCTTGGGCTATGTCAGCGGAAGCACCGATATCGAATTCGGCAACGATACCAGAGATTTATTCGGCAGAATAAAAAGTACAATGTCGAATTTTTATATTGGGATTAGTTTTGGTTTCATCGACAGGATATTCCTGCCGTCGGAATTAAGGTACAACAAGAAATAAAGGGTGTCTTATGAAAAGAATCATGTATCTTGTACCTATTATATTAATAATGATAGTGTCATGCAATCCGACAGAGTTTTTTCTGAATGTCCGTTCCGACTTAATAATTTCCGGGGAAAACCTATCGACAATCGAAAGCCTGGAAGTTACTGGTGATAAACAACTTATACTTTATCCCGGGGGAAAGGTTTCGCTTCGAGTGCCTCTTGTATCACTTATGACTGCTGAGTTTACAGTCAACTTGCAGCAGGGCGAAGGCCTTAAATTCTTTTTCAGGACAGTTGTTAATGATTTTGATAAACAAGGCAGGATAGAATTCGATTATACCGCAAACGGCTCTAAAGTCTACGAAAACGGCAAGATTATCGGTGTGGCCGACAGTATTACAGCAAAGCACAATCAACCGAAAAAGATTGTCATCAAAAACGACGGCCCTGTATTTTGCATCCTTGCCGACTGCGACACTGTTATGAGCGGCAGGACGAAACTCAACTGCACGGAATTTATTATAATTGAAGCATTTCCAAATTCTAGTGCTAAGTTATATGGCATAAATTTTGCTGAAACCGAGAATATAAAAAAATCATTAGACGTTCTTTTAAATACGATAAAAAAGGACTACTGAGCCTAAAAATCAGGAAAATAAAAATTTTTGTAAAAAGCTAAAGTTTAAAGTTTTTCTGACGAAAATTGGTTTTAAGAGGACAATTAAGTAGTTGAATAGTTGGCAGGATGCCCAGTATCAATTAATTACACGGAGGTTTTATGCCAACAGCAATATCAGGTGCCGGAAGAATTCGAACAAATACACCGGCTGAAAATGCCTATAATGCCTTAATGAAGTCCAATAACATTATTGCTAATGCACAGCTGCGGTTGTCGACAGGTAAAAGAATCAATTCTGCCGCCGACGATGTAGCCGGCTACATTACATCGAGGTCTCTATCGGCCCGTAACGGAGCTTTGAAAACTTCGGCAACGGCAACCGGTGAAGCCCAAAATGTAACAGCAATATCGTCTGATGCACTTGATAACATCAACTCGTTATTGGGCCAAATTAAGGACGCCGCCTCGACTGCTTCGTCGGGTGCGTTAGGTACAAACGAAAAAGTTGCTCTTGCCCAAAGTGCTTACAGGCTGGCTCAGCAGATCCAATTTGTTGTGGATTCAACTGTGTTCGGCGGCAAGCAGCTATTACAAGGATCTTTTTCTGGCGATTGGACTATCGGTTACTATGCAAACAACGCATTGATGACTTTAGGTATCGATCTTTCGAAAGGGAATTCTGAATTCGGGCTCGAAGCTGAATTCGATTTGAATGCAACAAATGCAGCAACGAATTCAAACGGTGCAGGTGCACTTGCTACAAATTTTGCAGGTGTTACTGGTTTAAGCCTCGAATCGCTGAGCGAAATCAATGGCGATAATCTTGGTTTATTCGCAACGGATTCGATTTCTGCAACTATTACTAGCTTGGGTACGGCACTCGAAAACGTCAACAAAGTTGCCGCTTATCTTGGTGGTGTCCAGGTAAGGTTGAATTCACAGGAAGAATTGCTGCAATCGCAGATAACAAACTACAATGCTGCAATTTCCAGGATTCAGGATGCCGACGTTGCACAGGAACAGCTCGACCTTATTAAGGCTCAGTTCCTGCAGCAAACATCGCTGATATCACTAGCTCAGGCGAACCAGAACCCGCAGGCTTTCTTGCAGTTGTTCTAACGGTTTAGTCCTGATGGAGGACAAGGCAGTAAGGTATTATTAGAAGGGCGAATTGCAATATTCGCCTTTCTTTTAAGTTTATAGTATAAAAAACGAGGTTTTGACAATGGCTACAACAGCCCAGAAAATAGCTGCTTCAAAAGCATACGGAACAGGCAAGGACGGAAAGATACCTTCCTACCTGGAACAGGAGGTGCTTTCGTGGAGCA
>DAINRZ010000277.1:0-5391 GCA_036741575.1 Kapaibacterium sp. (SeqCode) | reverse complement strand
TAGAATTTTATAAATCGATAGTGGAGAAAGAATACAAGGGAATGATTGATATTCTTGCCAAAGGGGCTGAAATCACTCCCGAAGATATGGCCAAGCTGGAAGAACTCCAGAAATCAATCACCGAGAGGGAAAAAGGCCTGGATGCCGAAATGTTGAAAGCCCAGTCCGATTTTGCAACGAAACACGGTGTCGGGTTGAAGGAAAATGAATACCAGAAAGACATTGACAAAATGAATAAATAGTGAAAATTCCTGAAGTTTTTTTTAAGGCGGGCTCGTCACTGAGCCTGCCATTTTTTTTGTATTGCTAAGAGTGCGCTATACCTTACATCGAAGGATTTCAGATTCTATCAATAACACCCAGCAGGAAATTATTAAATCCCACGGGATATTACTACATTTAAGGGCATACAGGATATTCTCATACGAAAACAGTTTTTAGATAAAGGTATATTAAAACATTTCATATAGAATCTTTGAACTTTTAATTGTGCGCAAACAGCATAATTCATCCAAATCTATATGCCTATTCCAAACCTGTATTTATATATGCGCCCATGAGAAGCAGTGCAAAGCCCGGCAGAATAAAGAAAAGACTTTAACTATTTGAATCCTGCATTGTGGGTTTGATTACTCGAAGCTTGCTTCGATCAGCAGATTATTCTTCTATGATACCCCGATTTTTGCGCCGGAATTGTTCATTTATTAATAGTTAAAGTCCTTTATGATAAATTTGCTGCTGAGTGCTATCTGGCTACGACTATCTTTCTCGATGCTGCATAGGATCCTGCTTTTATCGAAATAATATATTCGCCGGCAAGTACCGGAAAACCATCGCTGCCAACAGTATTCCATGATACTACATTCTCTCCTTCATTAAGGAATAACTCGGCCGATGAGAAAGTTAATTCGCCCAGGATATTGTATATTTTAAAGCTAATAGGCGCAGGAGCATCAAGGTTAACACTAATGCTAATACTGTTGACAACAGGATTTGGATATGTGAAAATCCTATTAATCAGTTCTGTAGTTTCGACAACCATGGCAGGCGGGACGCTATTTTCGTCCCAAGGCTTTGATACATCGGCTGTGATACCCGGAGGAGGATCTCCGATTTTCCAGGCACCATTGGGATCGCCCAATTCAACACCATTCGGGAAACCATCGTTATCCGAATCTATAGCAGCTAATTCCGGCCCCCATGCCACGTTTCCGTTACCATTGATAAATTTCGATTGTACAGTATTGCCGAATTTATTTAGAGAGCCTCCGCCGGAAGGGCTTACATGGCAGTTAGCGCATTTGAACACACCTCCGTTTGGTATCTGCCCAACCCGGAACTGGCGTGCATAAGCCTCCGGGATAATAATAATACAAACTAAAAGTATCGATGTAATTATACTTTTCATAAAAAAACTCCTTTATTTTAAAAAAACTGTTAATCTTCTTCATATAATAACGTATCATTTATCTAATGAATTGTTGTGTTTAAAAAAATATTTAGCCGCTCCTAATTATTTATTTAATCTTATTACGTTGCAACTTTACATTTTTTTCCATAAATTTCATTTTTTCATATATATTTTATTGTTTTGATACGATTAGCAGTTTTAATATTTATTATACTTTGTAGAGTATTGCCCGCACAGGAACACCAAAACAAATACGGGGCCTTCATTCATTACGGAATAAATTTCCACCTGCCCAATTTTAAAAAGCTTCCCGGAGTACCAAACTGTTGCCCCAATTTCAGCAGAGGCAACGGCTCCGGGGTATCTGCCGGCCTGCTTTTGGAGATGCCGCTTTCCCCAACGGTTTTTGCTTCGCTTAGGGCAGGGTATTATTATTTGGGCGGCAGGCTCGAAGACAAAGATAATACATCTGTTCTTATTTCTGACGAACTAACTGCCGGCGAGTTCATGCATGTCATCGATACCGATATTTCTGCCGTCGGTTTGGAGCCCCTCATTTCTGCAGAGCTTTATAACAATTTTTTTTTGTTAGTTGGTACTAACATTGGATTGTATTCCGGTGGCTCTTTCTCGCAGTTCGAAAGCCTAAGCAAACCCGAAAATACAGGTGTTTTTGCAGATACAAAAACACGCAGGCGCAACGATACATCCGGCACAATACCACAAATGAACCTATTTGCTTTGTCTTTTGAGTTTGGCTTGTCATATCATTTTTACCTGAATAGGAACAGATCATTGATTGCCTCTCCGGAGATTTTCTACAGTTTCGGGCTCAACGATATTGCCCGGTTTGCCCCGTGGCGCGTTAATACACTTAGAATGGGCATTGCCCTGAAATATTCGCATATCGGACCTATACAAATTCGTGAGGAAATTAAACAGGAACTCAGGATTGACACTATAAGAATCCTGTCTCGAAGCATCGGCAAAGACATGTTTGCGCCGGGATACCCTGTTTTTGTGGATAAACGAGATGAATTGAATAATAATTACAGAATTATTACTGAAGTCTATGCGAGGACTGATACTGTTTTCCTGGCCGGCAGGCCAAAGATGGCCGAAGGCATTAAGGAATACCGTGTGTTTAGCTATGGCAGGGCTGCTGATTCGAACAGCATTTTTATCCGCAGTCAGTTCGTTACCCAGGCATTTCCTTTGCTGCCCTTTGTTTATTTTGAAAAGAACTCTGGCGAGATACCCGAACGTTATAAAAAACTGCCGCAGGGCGATGATTTCAAGATTAATGAACTCGATGTAAACCCTGTAAACTATCACCACAATATACTGAATATTGTAGGCAAAAGGCTGACGGAGTATCCTCACACAAAGATCACGCTCGAAGGCTTTGCCGATGCTTTCACCGAAGAAGGTGACTGCAGGCTTGCCGCTTCGAGGGCAGAGGCAGTTAAAGGCTACTTTATCGCTGTCTGGAATATTAATCCTCAAAGAATAGAAATCAAAATCAGCGCTAAAAAGTGCTCTCCGCCGGATTATACCCGAACGCCCAATGAATACGGCTATTCCGAAAACCGCAGGGTGAGAATCAACTCTGAAGACAAGGAGATACTCTCTCCTATCGATAAAAAGCGCTATCTTGAGTTCCTGGCCATTTCTCCGGCTGTATTGGCCCATAAAATTGAGGCAGACAACCCGGAGAATATAGCAGAATGGTTTATCAGCGCCAGCCAGGAAGGGTTCCCGCATGTGATAAGCGAAGCCGGGATGGGCAAGCCCGGTATTATCGAGAATCAGATAACAGAGGCTATTGCGGCAAGGTTGGCATCCGGCAAACCGCTACGGTTCAGCCTTCGTATCAGGTACAAGGACGAAAGCCTGCACGAATCCGGCTTCGAGATACCTGTCAGGCATGATACTTCGGACATAGAAGTGGAAAGGCTCTCGCTTGCAATATTCAATGTGTCGGCCAATACTTTGCGCGATGTGGATAAAAAAGCTATAGAAACATTCCTGGGCGAGCTGAAACCTGCCGATACCCTCGGCGTGGCCGGATACACTGATATGCTGGGCGATCCGGATGAAAACTCGGCACTATCGCAGCGCAGGGCCGATATCGTGTGCAACCAGATTGTTGATATATTTGGCAGGCTTGGCAGGGCAATAGATATTTCTAAATGCAGAGGTGTGGGATTCGCCTTCAAACCACCGCAAATACGGTCTTACGAACTGCCCGAAGAGCGATTCCTTAGCCGCACCGTGCAAATAGAGATTAGAAGAAGGTGGCGCTAACAAGCTGCCATGTTATTATAAAATCTATTAATTGAACAACCACGTAGCAATCTTCGGGGAATCAAACCCAAAATGTGCGGTTGGATTTCTTAAAGTTTTCATTTTAATCGTGTTACACGGATTTGTATGAATACCGGGCCGATACATAGCCGGCTATTAAGCCGGGAACATGCCTTAATGCAGTATCGGAATTGTAAGAACCGGCATTCACAGACGTTTAAAGCCGAATGATTCAGCCGTGTTATAGCAACCGGCGGATAAAGCCTCTGGCCGTGGTTATATCATGCAAATCCCATAAATCTTTGTTCAGGCAGGTGACGGTAATAGATATTCCATTTTGAATTGAATGCCCTTCACATTTATTCGATTAACTGCTACCGTATGAAAAGTATCAGAGAAATGAAATTTAGTTGTACGGCAAATGATACTGAGGTGAAAAAGAATTAATATTGATTGCAAATCCAATTAATATTATTAATTTTGATTACTTTTTGTTTAATATTTAATGGGTTCTTTATATTAGGCAAAAACAAGGTAAATAATTGAGTTTAAGAACCTTGCTTTTATTAATGATGGATAGAATGGTATAATGAAGACGGTACAGGAAAAAATTAACGAGATGAAGAGCCGAAAAGCTTTGTATCTCAGCGGGACTAGCGACGAAAAGAATAAAGCCCAGCACAATCAGGGCAAAATGCTGGCCCGCGAGAGATTACACTTGCTTTACGACGGCGGCTGGTACGACGAATTGTTTACTTTTGCCGAGCATACATCTACATCCTTTGGGCTTGCAGGCAAAAAACTACCAGGCGACGGTGTCGTAACCGGATTGGGCGCTATCAACGGCCGGCTGGTTCATGTTGCTTCGCAGGACTTCACGGTTATGGGCGGCTCGGTCGGCGAAATGCACGCATGGAAAATTTGTGAACTAATGGATATGGCTCTCAAGAACGGGACGCCGTTTATTTCCATAAACGACAGCGGCGGCGCCAGAATACAGGAAGGCGTGCTTTCGCTGCGAGGTTATGGCAAGATATTCTATTATAATACACTGCTGTCGGGCGTAGTGCCGCAAATATCGATAATAGCAGGGCCTTGCGCCGGCGGCGCTGCATATTCCCCTGCCTTAATGGATTTTGTTATTATGGTGCAGGGCACAGGCCAAATGTTTATTGCCGGGCCTTCCGTAATCAAACAGGCTACCGGCGAGGATATCTCAGCCGAAGAGCTTGGCGGGGCTATGACTCAGGCGACTATTAGCGGAAATGTGCATTTCATTGCAAGGGATGATTCTGATGCTATTGAAATATGCCAGAAACTTCTCACTTACCTGCCTTCGAACAATACGCAGGACCCGCCGATGACAGGAGACAGCGAGATACTGATTATAGAAGACGAAACATTAAACCATGTTATTCCCGATGATCCCCGCGACCCATACAACATGTGGGAAGTTTTAACCAGAATATTCGACCCCGATTCTTTTTTCGAGGTGCAGCCGCATTTTGCCACAAACATGATTGTCAGTTTTGCCCGGTTAAACGGCAGGGTAGTTGGCATTGTTGCCAATCAGCCCGTCGAAAAATTCGGGGCTATCGATATTAATGCTTCCGACAACGCGGCCAGGTTTATCAGGTTTTGCAATGCATTCAATATACCACTCGTATCGTTTG
>DAINRZ010000276.1:0-5403 GCA_036741575.1 Kapaibacterium sp. (SeqCode) | reverse complement strand
AAAAATGGTTTGACAAATGCAAAAAAGGTTTTGTTTAACGGGATACAAAATTAATTGAAGCCCTTGTTATTGGATTAAAATTATTTAAGTTTGTAAGTTCGTGTAATTTAACAAAACAATTGCTAAAGGGTAATTAATTATATGATTTTGGAATTTACAGCAGAAGAAATGGAAAAAATTGACAGGATAAAATCCAAGTATCCTGATAAAAAGGCTGCGCTTATGCCCGTATTGTGGATGGCACAGAAAAAATGGGGCTGGATTTCGGGCGACGTACAGGAAACCATAGCCGATACACTTGGACTCAGTTTGTCTCATGTAGAGGGCGTGGCAAGCTTCTATACAATGTACTTCAAAAAGCCCATGGGAAAATACCATATTCAGGTGTGCACCAATGTCTCGTGCATGCTTCTGGGCGGCGAAGAAATTTTTATGCACGTAGCAGGTAAACTCGGGATAGGCAACAACGAGCGCACAGCTGACGGGCATTTCTCACTCGAGGAAGTGGAATGTATGGGGGCATGCGGCGGTGCACCAATGATAGCAATAAATGAAGATTATTACGAAAACGTCGATATACAAAAAGTAGATGAATTAATTGAAAGCCTTAGGAATAAGTAACAGGAAAATGAACGGAAATGAAAAATATGGGTGGTCGCAGAAAATCGGTATAATAACACTTTTGTTATACGGAATCGATTTCCTGTTCAATGGCAAAATAAGTCAGAGCCTTGCTCTTGATACCTCGCTTGTAATAAACAATTTCGAGTTCTGGCGCCTGTTTTCGTTTCCATTTGCCCACTCGGGCACCGAAAGCATCTTTCTGTTTGCTTTCGCGTTTCTTTATATTTCGCCTAAAGTTGAAACAGCAATAAGGAACAAGTTCTACCATCTGATCCTGTTCCTGCTTGTTTGCCTGCAGGGTACGATTTTCACAATCCTGTTCAGCGGGCAGGGAGCTGTATTGACAGGCGCAACAGGTATATCATTCTTTATTATGAGTATATTTATTATGTTAAACCTTAACAGAAGGTTTATGATATACCGGAAAAAACCCGTCAGGCTTATACTTATGATTTCTGCAGCAGCGTTATTATGGCTTTCGGCAATAGGGCTGCGTTCGTTTGCCTTTGGCACTGATATGCAATACATCGAGCTTGGCTCTGCCGGGTTTGGATTGGCTTCGTCATTATTAATATTCTCCCAGATATTGATACTTAGCAGAAGGAAATTCCAGGGCAAAAAAACAATATCAGAAAGATATACGATACCCGAGCCGGAAGAGTACTCCCATGCATATACTGCCAGGGCAGAGCAAAGAAAGTACTATAACCGCGAAATTGACGATTACCCTGTATACGAGCCTGAAACCGATCTTTCGGAAGAAAGGCTTAACGAAATATTGGACAAAATGAACGAAACGGGAAAAGAGTCCCTAACCCATGAAGAAATCAGGTTCTTGAAAGAATATTCCAAATCCTTGTAATTTATACATAAACAATTCTTAATTTTGAATATTATTAGTTAGTTGTTTATTTTTAATTTTTTTGGAGCATCATTATGGCAGCCAAGAGAGATTATCTCAATCCCGAAAGGACAGTCGAACATTTCGATATTAAAAAGACAAATACGATACAATTGATAGAAGACTACGGCAAAATGGCGTTCCAGGCACGCAACCTGAGCCGCGCAGCACAAATTTACGACAAGATGCTGGCTGACAAAGACTGTACGGTGATACTTACGCTTGCAGGCTCGCTATTCAGCGCCGGATTGAAAGACGTAGTCGTTGATATGGTGAGGCATAATATGGTGGATGCAATTGTATCGACAGGAGCAATTATTGTTGACCAGGACTTTCTGGAAGCATTGGATTTCAAGCACTACCAGGGCACCCAATTTGTCGATGATAACGAGCTTAGAGATCTTATGATAGATAGGATTTATGACACATATATCGACGAAGACGACTTGCGGGTATGCGATATGACTGTAGCTGAAATAGCTAACTCTGTCGATCCCAGGCCTTACAGCTCACGTGAATTCATTGCCGAGATGGGCAAATGGCTTACCGAAAACGACAAAGGACACAATTCACTGATAAGAAATGCATACGAAAAGGGCGTCCCGGTTTTCGTGCCTGCATTTTCTGATTGCTCTGCCGGTTTCGGATTTGTACATCATCAGTTCTTTGCCAAGGGAGATACGGCTTCTATCGATTCAGCAAAGGATTTCCTCGAGCTTACAAAAGTAAAACTGAAAGCAGGCGACACCGGTATTTTCATGATTGGCGGCGGTGTGCCAAAGAACTTTACGCAAGATATTGTAGTATCCTGCGAAGTGTTGGGCCACGAAGTAGATATGCATAAATATGCAATACAGATAACAGTTGCCGACGAGCGCGACGGAGGCCTTTCGGGTTCTACCCTGAAGGAAGCAAGTTCGTGGGGGAAAGTAGAAACAACATATGAGCAAATGGTTTATTCCGAAGCTACCATCGCAATGCCTCTGATTGCATCGTACGGCTGGCACAAAGGCGCATGGAAATCCCGCCCTGCAAGGCGTTACAACGATTATCTCGATAATCTCTAATTTTAGCTTTGAAACAATATCGACTATTGAATCGTATTGTGCTGAAACATATTTATTATTGGAAGGTTTATGGATATTATTAAGGCAGAAAATGTTGTCAAGAAATTTGGCGATTACCGTGCAAACGACAACATATCCTTCAATGTAGAAAATGGCAGGATTATGGGTTTGCTTGGCCCGAACGGAGCAGGCAAAACTACTATGATCAGAATGATAACAAATATATTCGTTCCCGATGAAGGAAGAATTACTATGTTTGGAGAGCCAATCAGCTCCGGTCACCAGGATAGGATTGGCTACCTGCCCGAAGAAAGGGGCCTTTACAAAAAAATAAAGGTTCTCGACCAGGTGTCGTATTTCGCACAACTTAAGGGTATATCAAAGCCTGAAGCTCTGAAAAGGACTCGTTTCTGGCTTGAAAAAATGGATGCCTCGGACTGGGCAGGCAAAAAAGTGCAGGAACTCTCGAAAGGTATGCAGCAAAAAGTACAATTCATAAGCACTATCGTTCATGATCCGGAACTTCTAATACTCGACGAGCCCTTTTCGGGATTCGACCCCGTGAATACAGAATTACTGAAGAATATAATCCTGCAGATGAAAGATGCCGGCAAAACCATTATTCTATCCACTCATATAATGGAGCAGGCAGAGCAGCTCTGCGACGATATTTGCCTGATAAACAAAGGAAAAATTGTATTGCAGGGCAATGTCCGCGAAATCAAAAGAAGCTATGGAAAAGATACAGTGATAATGGAGTATGATGGTGATGGTGAATTTTTCAATTCACTGCCAAACGTAAAAATCCTTAATAAGTCCCGCAACAGGATTGAATTCAGAATGGTTAACGGGGAGGACAACATTAACAGTATCGTTACCGAAGCATTAAATCACGTTAATCTATATAAGCTGGAAATAAACGAACCCAGCCTTCACGAAATATTCATCAATACAGTATCGGGCGGGGAGGCAGAAAATGGAAAGGCATAGTTCGAAATCAAAGATTTTTACGATAATAAGCCACGAGTATACAACCAAATTCAAGTCGAAAGGATTTATAATTAGTACCCTGCTGGCGCCCCTTATGATAGTTGTGTTTTTCGGCATAATAGCTTTTGTGGCATTCCTGTCTCAGGAAAGCACCGAAAGGAAGATTGCTATAATAGACAGAGCCGGGAAAATTGCCGATAAAATGGTGGCCAGCGAACCAGAAAAATATTTTGTAACAGAATTAGCAGAAGACAGCCTGAAGACAATGGTATTAAACGAGACTCTCGATGGCTATCTTGTTATCCACGAAGAATTTGTTAAAAGCGGCAAGGCTGATGTTTATTCTGCCGGCGGCGGTGGAATAGGATTTGTAACGTCTCTCAATTCATCATTGACCAATGTGCTGCGCAATGAAAGACTGGTAGAAGCAGGAATTGCCCCGGAAATAATCAATAAAGTTTTTAAAAAACCTGATATTACAACTCACAAAATAACAGAGAAGGGTACAGAGGCCGATTACGCAGAGTTTTATGCAGTAATAGGCTACGTGCTTGGTTTTGTTATATATATGATGATGTTCATATATGGTGCTTCGGTAATGCGAGGAGTAATCGAAGAAAAAGCAAACAGGATAATTGAAGTTATGGCTTCATCAGTAAAATCATTCGAATTGATGATGGGTAAGGTTGTTGGTTTAGGGCTTCTCGGGCTTACTCAGCTGACCTTCTGGGTGTTTCTTGGAGCAATTGTGTTTTTGATTAAAGGGGATATTGTTTCTTTATTCGTATCGCCCGAAATGCAAATGGCAGCGAATATGGGCCAGCAGTCGCCTGATTTCGCTACGACTATTTCGAACCTGCCAACTCCGGACATTGGTATTGTGTTAGGATTCTTCTTCTATTTCCTTTCAGGTTATTTTATCTATGCTACTTTATTCGCAGCCATCGGTTCGGCAGTAGATCAGGAGTCCGATGCTCAGCAGTTGCAATTTCCTGTTATGATGCCGTTAATTATACCAATGCTCTTTATCCAATATATCATGTCTAACCCCGAAAGCGTATTATCAGTAGTATTTTCTCTATTCCCATTCTTTTCTCCAATTCTAATGATAGTTCGAATTGCTTCAACCGAGGTACCTCTCTGGCAAATCGGTCTGTCGGTAGCCCTTATGGTCATCACGTTCTTCTTTTGCATCTGGCTGGCAGCAAAGATTTACAGAATTGGTATCCTGATGTATGGGCGTAAGCCATCATTCAAGGATTTAATAAAATGGGCAAGAATTTCAGGGTAGAATTACTAAGCAAAATAATAAAAGGGGCAGCCAGTAATGTTTCTGCCCCCCTTTTTAATTTCATTCTGCATTATCTTCATCAAATGTTTTCAAGCATTTCTCACCGAAAGATAATAATTTGTAATTCATTTATTATGTGTAATATTTCTTGGGATATTCTAAAAACCTGAGTTTCCCGTTCTCATTTGAAATATCTTTCCAGTCATCTGTATCGAAATCAATACATGCAACGGCACATGTGGGCATATTGTCGATTCTTATATTTCCAAAGAAACCAGCGAGATATGTAATATCGGGATTATGCCCGAAAGCCATGACGACATCTATGGAATTATCAGTCAGTGAAACCAGCTTTACTATAGCCTTGCCGCCATTGTTGTAAATCTTCTTTTCACCGATTATTCTTTCGATATCGTACCCCATCTCCGTGGCAAAATGGCATGCAGTACTGTAAGCCCTGTTAGCAGTACTGGAATATATCAATCCTGGTTTGCCGATTTTTTCGAAAACAAGCTTTCCCATAAACGGGG
>DAINRZ010000275.1:0-5414 GCA_036741575.1 Kapaibacterium sp. (SeqCode) | reverse complement strand
CGATGCAGAATATGGCGTAATTATTTGCGGCACCGGTATTGGTGTCTCTATTGCAGCCAATAAAGTAAAAGGGATAAGAGCGGCAAATTGCTGCACACCCGAAATGGCTGTACTTGCCCGGGAGCACAACAATGCCAATGTAGTAACATTCGGCGCCAGGCTGATAGAAGTGGAAAAAGCTAAATCTATACTCGATTCATTTCTTACAACGGATTTCCTCGAAGGAAGGCACCTGATTCGGATTGAAAAACTTCACCTGCATAATAATCCAAAAGCGCTGGAGAACGGGAATGGCGGGTAGATTTAAAGCCCGCAGCCGCAATCGAGATAGTGTGTGTATTCGTTGTTTTCCACACCGACTAAAACTGTAAAACTACCTTCGTAATATGATTCATTCAGTAGTATTTCGAGCTTGGAATCATTATTGAAATCGAAAAAGCCAAGGACAACATTTTCATACATCAGGCTTCCATCAGATTTGGTATGAATGTCTGTTGCTAAAGGTATTGTAACAGGTTTTCCGTCAACGTTCCTCCGAAGTATAATAATGGAATAATCCCCGTTTTTTGGAGAAAAATAAGATTCCGGCGATATATAGGCTGCAGAAATAACTGTGTCTTTCTGCCCATTGCCTTCAATGTCTATTTCGTAGACGGAAGTAACAATAACTTTGGGATTCTTTAATTTGTTTTTCTTCAGGAAATTTCTGACGATATTGTTAATTCTATTGTTAACTTTTAATGTATCGGGCACTCTTGGCAGAGCGTTCCAATCGCCTGTAAAAGCATAATAACGATCTTCAGCACCCGCAAAGCTGTCGATTTCGATAGTTAGCATCTCTGGGCAGGCACCCATCTCGCTATTGTGTGGCTTTTGCCCTTTAACCACAGTATGTTGCCCGAACATACTATAAATGCTGTATCTCTCTCCGCCATTTATGTATTGTGCTGCACTGTCTGCCATTATCCATGTGTCGCCAGCCCATCCGCCCAATAAGCATTCCTGGTTTATATCATAAATCGAGTAAACTTCAGGCCCTTTGCCTGCCGTTAAGCTAACATTGCCGCAAACTGCAAAGAATGCGGCAATGAATGTGATTATAGTATATTTTTTCATATTTAATAATTAGAGATTTCATTTAGAAATATTGCAGAAGCCCTTATACCTCCATAAAAATTATCGAGGCTGAAATGCTCGTTGGGGCCGTGAATATTATCTCCCGGCAGCCCAAGCCCCATCAATACGACAGGAGCATTCAGGACAGTGGAAAACACGTTAACGACAGGTATCGAGCCACCATCGCGCATAAATACGGAATCTTTGCCAAAGGAATCTTTCAGAGCCTTCATAGCAGCCTTGACGCCTGAGCTGTCGCGAGGGACAAGTACGGGATTGCCGCCATGCAGCGCTTTGAATTCGAGCTTAACGGTAGGCGGTACAAGCCTGTGCAAATATATTTCAGTTTTCCTGATGATATCATCGTATCTCTGGTTTGGTACAAGCCTCATCGAAAATTTTGCAGTTGCCTGGGCAGGAATGATAGTCTTGGCTCCCTCGCCCGTAAATCCGCCGAATATACCGTTGATATCAAAGGTAGGCCTGGCCCATGAACGCTCAATAGTAGTATAGCCCTGCTCACCACTGACCGAAGTTATACCAAGGTCACGGCAGAATTTATCTTCGTCGTAGGGCAGTTTGGCAAATCCTTTGCGCTCGTCGGCAGTAAGGTTCAGGACGTCGTCGTAGAAGCCTGGTACTGTTATGCGTCCGTAACGGTCTTTCATCTGTGTCATAATCCAGCAAAGCACATTCACTGGATTGTCGATTGCACCGCCGTAAGTGCCGGAATGAACATCCTGGAAAGGCCCTTTAACAGTAATTTCGAAAAAAGTGATTCCTCGCAGGGAATAACAGATAGAAGGCAGGCCTTCTTCGAACCATTCGGTATCCGAAATAACGACAGTATCGCATTTAAGCAAATCTGCATTGTTTTCTATAAATTCGTCGAGGTTGCTGCTGCCTGCTTCTTCTTCGCCCTCGATGATAAATTTTACATTTACAGGCAAAGTACCGGCGGTTTTCATGTGTGCCTCGACAGCTTTTATGTGTGTAAACAGTTGGCCTTTATCGTCGCACGTACCCCTGCCGAAAACTTTACCGTCAATAACAGTCGGTTCAAACGGTGGAGTATTCCATTCGTTGAGCGGATCTACCGGCTGAACATCGTAGTGGCCGTAAAAAAGTACTGTAGGCTTGCCTGCGCCGGCACCCATCCACTCGGCGTAAACAATAGGGTGGCCTTTAGTCGAAATTTTGCGTGCTTCGGCCAGACCTGCATTTTTAAGGCTTTCCACAACCCACCCGGCACAAGCATCGACATCATGCCTGTGTTCGCTCAGGCTGCTTATACTGGGAATTTTCAGGAAATCAAAGAGTTCGTATAATACCGAATTCTTGTTTGTTTCGATAAAATCAATAAAATTACTCATCTCACCATGCCTTATGGTAAATTTTAAGAATGAAAATATTTAACCAAATTTTTTTATTTTGGCTTATTCTTTTTGTCCTGTTCCGGTGCAGCGGTTGTCGAGTCAGCTTTTCCACTCAGTTTCTGCAGGAATTCAGTGTAATCAGGGCCTGTTGCAGCCAGGCCAATCATCCCCGAACTAATCACCCAGCGCCCTTTTTCCTTTTTCAGGTTCTTGGCATTGCGCGTAAACGCATGATAAACCTTGCCGTCGTAGGTAATATTGATGGGCATTCCATAAATTATGGATGCAACAGTGGCTTTGTCGTCCATTAATATTGTCTCATCGACAAGATTCAGATACTTAATTTTGTAAGTAGATTGCTGCTGCTTGAATTTGTCCTGAAACTCTGCCCTCGACTTAATAGTCTCGGCAGAATCTGTTCCGTAGAATATTACGTTTTCGGCAAGGGTTTCTTCCATCTGTGCAAAGTTCAGGTCCTCGGCTGCCTTGTGGTAGAGCACAACAACGTCGTGTACTGCTTTCTTTTCGGCTTCTGCATCAACAACCGGATCGTCCTTTTTCTCAATCCCGCAGGAAACCAAGAAAATCATCATGGACAAAATCTGTAACATTTTTTTCATAGAGTACTCCTATATATTTTCAAAGTAATCTAATTTAACAACCGTCAATTTAGAAATTATTATTAAATAAAGAAAAAATATTTTATTACATAATGGAAAAAAAGTAAAAAATTTATTATTTTATTTAAAATTTAATCAATGAAATTCATAATTCGTTATAATGACAACTAAAGAAATTACTGATAAATTGATTTCCCTGATGAAGGAAAGCAACATTCCATTGCAAATCAATGCAATTTCCAGGCAAATTGGCATTGCTTCAGATTCGCCGGAATATGATATTCTGAAAAGCTGCCTGCACAAACTCATCGGGGAGGGGATCATAGTAAAAAGGAAAAAGAGAAAATACCTGCTTAAAACATATAGCTACGAGACTACTTATTCAGGGGCAATAAGGTTCGAGCAAGACAGGATTTATGTTGATACAGCCTCGCACCTTAAAAAAATTTTCATCAAGAGGAAGAAGCTGAAAACTGCACTAAACAGGGATATGGTCGAAATAAAAATAACAGACGTAAAGAAAAACGGCAAAGCCCATGGAGAAGTGGTTAGAGTTATTAAAAGGGCAGAAAGGAAAATCCGCGGCACAATCGATTCCGACGGAGAATTCCACTTCCTTGTGCCCGACGACAAGTCCTATTATGTAGATTTTCTAATACATAGTGATAAACTAAAAGGGGCAATACATGGCGATAAGGTTGAAGCTGCTTTCGTCCATTGGGACGATCCCCTGAAAAGCCCCGTGGCCGAGGTCATTTCGATAGTTGGTAAATCTGCGGTTGCAAAACCTCTTCATGAAATTGAACACGAATATAATTTAATTGCCGGCGAATTCCTGCTGCCCGATACGTTCTCCCAGGAAGTAACCGCCGAACTGGAGGGATTACCCCAAAAGGTATCACCTGCAATGATTAAAAACAGGCTCGACCTTAGGAATGCTGAAATCATTACAATTGACCCCGAGGATGCTAAGGATTTCGATGATGCCCTGTCGCTTGAAATTCTACCAAATGGTAATTATTACCTTGGCGTTCATATTGCCGACGTAAGCCATTATGTAGCCGAAGGCACCGAGACGGATACCGAAGCCGCATGGCGTGGCACAAGCGTTTACCTTGTGGACAGGGTTGTACCAATGCTGCCCGAACTGCTGTCTAACGAGGTTTGCTCGCTAAAACCAGGAAGGGTAAGGCTGGCCATGTCGGCTTTTATAGAGTTATCGCCTGCAGGCGCAGTTAAAAAATACGAGATACTCGAATCAGTGATAAAAAGCAAACGCAGATATTCTTACGATGAAGTACAAAAAATACTGGAGGGTGCAGAAGATAAATATGCAGGCCTGTTAAGAGAGCTGGATGGCCTGGCAAAAATCCTTCGCAGCCGAAGGCTGGCAAAGGGAGGAATTGATTTCGATTCATTCGAGGTGAAATTTATACTCGACGATAATAAAATTCCTTCGCAGGCAGTTATAAAAAGAACCACCGGTTCTACTTCTCTCGTCGAAGAATGTATGCTGGCAGCCAACAAAGTAGTTGCCAAACATATCGCTAAAATGTCGTCTATCCAAAAAAGCCAAAAGGCTCTGCCATACTTATATCGTGTGCACGATATACCGGATACAGCCAAACTAAATGATGTGCTCGAGTTCCTGAGGGCGCTTTCCGGGGGCAGGAAAATTAAATCCTATGCTTCTAAAGAACTTAATGAGTATATAAGAACATTCGAGGGTAAGCCTCAAAAGCCGATCGTTAACCAGCTTTTGCTGCGTACTATGGCAAAGGCGGAGTATTCCGACTCTAATATCGGCCATTACGGCCTTGGATTCGACGATTATACACACTTCACTTCGCCAATAAGGCGATACCCCGACCTTGTGGTGCACAGGCTGATAAAAGAATACACAGGGGATAAAATTTCGAAAAAAAGAATTAAATACCTGGAGGACAAGCTCGAGGAAATTGCCGTGCACAGCACCGGCCGCGAGAGGATTGCCATGGAAGCAGAAAGAGCTTCGGTAAAACTGGCGCAAACGCTTTATGCCCGTAAGTTCCTTGGCAGCAAATTCAACGGTACTATTTCGGGAGTAACAAATTTTGGTATTTTTGTTTTGATGGACGAAATACTAACCGAGGGGCTTGTTCATATGAGGGACCTGAACGGAGATTATTTTGTTTTCGACGAAAAGAAATATTGCCTTGTCGGGCGCCGAAGCAAGCGGGTGTTCAGTCTTGGCAAAAGGCTGTGCGTTAAAATTACGGATGTTAACATCAAAAAAAGGAGAATAGACCTGGAACTTGTTTCG
>DAINRZ010000274.1:0-5467 GCA_036741575.1 Kapaibacterium sp. (SeqCode) | reverse complement strand
AAGCTATACACAAGGCCGGACTATTTCCTGTTTTTCGACGCATTCAACAACAGGGCTTACGAAGGTACCCCAAATGCACAGAATTTGAAATCGGCTTTCAGGATAGAACTTGGCTTCCAGGATTTGATAAAGCTTTTTAAGGGCGATTTACCTTATTTTTACGATAAATACTTGTTCGACCAGAAAATTGAAAAAGGCAACCTCTTCAAATACAAAGCTCCGGGCGAATTTGTCGATTTTGCCTTAATCGGCAATGACGGCACATTAGTGCAATACCAGCGTAAACTTCAGGACGGAACAATGGTGTTGAATGTCCAATATACTGATTACATCGATATTAGCGGTTTCAGGCTGCCTGGCAAGATTTACTTATCATTCCCTGTCAACGAAGCATTTGTGACATTCGAAACAGATAAGTATATCCCAAATGAAGAGTATCCTAAGCCGTTCATGTTTTCGCTCCCGTCAGATATCAAAAGGATAAAATTCTAATAGATGAAAAACCTTCAGGGATATATTACCTTCATCATAATACTGATTTTATCATCCTCTGTTGCATTTTCGCAGGCCGATAAGAAGAAACTTCCCGGCACAGGCACAACGGTAAAAAAAGACTCTGCTGTGCATCAGGATTCAAAACCGACTCAACTAATACCAAAAGATACGGCAGGAACAAAAGATAACAGCTTATACAACAAAGAGATAATGGACTCCATCGCCAGGGTAAGCATGAGTCCCGACAGCCTTAAAGGAAAATCGGGCATGGATTCCGTTGTTACATACAGCGCAAAAGACTCCGTCAGTTTTAATTTCAAGCAAAGAACAATGCGCATGCGCGGCGAAGCCAAGCTGAATATGAAAAAGCAGAAGCTCGATGCCGAGATTATTATCCTTGACTTCAAGGAATCAAATCTTGATGCTTTTGGAGTTGCCGATTCTAACAATAAAATTACAGGATTCCCGAACTTTATGGACGGGCCCGAGAAATATGTCGGTGAGAGGATTAAATATAATTTCAGGACGAGACAAGGCACCATAAGCCTCGGAGAAACAGAATTGCAGCAGGGATTTTATTATGGGACAAAGATTAAGCGTGTGTCCGAAAAGGAGGCATTTATACAGGATGGCCGCTATACAACCTGCGACCATACCCCCCACCCCCATTTCTATTTCGGATCGCCCGAGATGAAGGTAATCGTTAATGACAGGGTATTTCTCGACCCACTTGTATTCTATGTCGAGGAAATGCCATTGATGATAATCCCAATTGGCCTGTTTTTCCCAAGCGAAAGCGGCAGGAGTTCCGGCCTCATAGTCCCCTCCTACTATTTCACACGCAACAGGGGCGTCAATATCAAAGACATCGGCTATTACTTTGCACTCAGCGATTATTATGATACAAAAGTCACATTCGACCTTTTCACCAAAGGCGGCTATTCGGTGAAAAACGAATGGCGGTGGGCACTGACTAACGTTATGAGTGGCAATTTGAATCTGGAATACGGTCAGACCAGATGGGACCCCAACAGTAAATTTGATGAAAACTTCCTTATTAATTTAAATCATTCTCATACACTATCCCCTACAGAAAGTATAACGGCTTATTTAAATTACGCTACGAATAATTATTTTCAGAATACAACAATTGACCTGAGGAAAACAGTTACTCAGGAAATGAGGTCTAACGCTTCTTATTCCAAATCTTTCCAGAACGGCTCGAGTTTTTCGGTTGCATATGGCAGGAGCCAGAATATTGTTACGACGGCATACGACCAGAACTCGACAATAAGCTATAGCCTGCCGCAGTTCAAGCCTTTAACCGGATTAATTCCACAGGGTAGCGTTCCTGACTGGGTGAGGGATTTAAACTTTACGTACAATGTCAGCGGCCAATGGAACGAAACAAAATCTTTGCTGGACAGGGAAACAAGGATAAGCGACGACTCTGTTTATAAATGGCAGGACACAGTAATTTCGCCCAGGATGTACGTCCAGCACAGGCCAAGTATATCTATATCGCCCAGGCTTGGCTACTTTACTATTCAGCCCGGTTTTTCATTCAGCGCCAATAACTATTTCAGAAAAGTAAAGAAATCGTGGAACGAAAAGGATTCAATAGTTGAAACCCGCGAAATCAGTGATATCTACACCGAATATACATACAATTACGGAGTATCATTATCCACAAAATTATTCGGCATCATAAAACCCGGTATTTTCGGCATCAATGCTCTCAGGCATACATTCCAGCCGACTATAAATTATTCCTATACTCCTGATTTATCCGACCCGGGCCTGGGTTTCTTTGATAAAGTCTATAACGGAAAAGATACCGTCCAGTACTCAGTATTCGAGCGGGACGGATCTCTTGCATCTTCACGCGAAAGCCAGTTGCTCAGTTACAGCATTGTAAATAAATTCGATGCAAAAATCCGGGACAGCGATACTTCCGAAAAGAACCTGGAACTGCTGACATGGGATTTGAACGGCTCGTATGATTTTACTAAAGACAGTTTTAATTTAAGCGACATCAGGATGAGTTTCCGTGCCCCTGCGCTTACTCTGTTCAGCTTTAATACCGGAGCTTCTTTCTCGCTTTACGACTTTGATACTTTTACTGACACATCTAATAATAAATGGGTCCGGCTTATTGACAGGACACTGCTACAGTCCGGGAAGGGCATTATGAGACTAACTAATTTCAATCTGTCTTTAAATGCCAATTTCTCACTTGGTGAACTGAAAATAGGTACTCCTACAACGGGCGGGATTTCCACCGATACTTCGGCAGCAAAAAAGGACAGCGTCGGCTTGGGCGAAAGGTTTGCCCAAAGACTTAATGCCGAGGAGAGCAAGGCTGATATTTTCGGCGACAGGACTGGCGGGTATGATGCGTTATATACACCGCTTAATTTTAGTTTTGGATTTACATTTAACTACTCAGACCAGATAAATCAATATCATGCAAAGAGGAATATTACCCGCTCGATGAATATTAATCTTGATATAAACCTGAGAATTACCGATACCTGGTCATTGAGTTCGAACCTTTATTACGACATAACTAATGATATATTAAACAATCCAGTAATTAGTATTTCGAAAGAATTACACTGCTGGAATCTTAGTGTGACCTGGAATCCTATCGGAGCTTACAAAGGATTCTACCTTAGGTTCGGAAATAATGACCCGCAATTGAAGGATTTGCAATACGAAAAGCGCAGTTATGGTATATACTAGTCCAATCTCCTTTACCAAGAAAACAATATAATAATTTGTTTGGCTTCATTAGAATTTTGTATTAACTTGTAATACCGGAGATTAATAATCCAGGATTGATGTTTTCTTCGGCATTGTGTGATAAATACTAATATTGAAGCTATATGAAACAGTTTTTAATTTGTTTGTTCTTAATCAATTTGTTTTTCTGCCAATCAGCTAATAGCGCCGATACCGGGCCCTTCCGCAGGGAATTGTTCGCGGTTCATCCAAAACTCGGATATAATCTCAACTTTTACAAAGGCGACATTCGCCAATTCTCCCCTATTATCGATTGCGGATTATTTACCGACGGATCCGGAAGCGGGCTTACTCCTTCCATCTCGGTGGAGATCCCTGTCTCCAGGTTGTCTCATATCAGCTTTGGCTTAGGTTATTCGGATAGAAGCGGCTCTTTTGTGAAAAACACTATTGATGTTGTTCGGGACTTAATAAATCCTCCCTACGATACAGTGCATGTTTATTTCGGGCAGAAAATCGACATTACTTTAAAGTACATAGAATTCCAGGCTGATTTCAGGACTGTGCTTCTCGAAAAGCTCATAAACGGCCCACTAAGGGCTTTTGCTGGCTTCAGGGCAGGATATGCCATAGACAGTTATGCAGAACAAACCGAATCCATTACATCTCCTGCAGAGGCCGTTTATATTATCGATACAAACTACTCAAAGAAAAGGAATATAGCTAAGGGCGACATAACTGATATTAACAAAATCTCTTTCGGGATTACGGCTGGCATCGAAAATATGCTCTATATCGGCAGGGGGAACTACCTGACACAGTCAGCCAGTATCGATTACAACTTCAACCCTGTCGTCAGGGATATCAAGTGGAACTTACTCGGTATCAGGTTCGATATAGGGCTGCGCTATAATTTCAGGGAAGCAAAGCAAACAGTTCCGCCTTTGCTACCTCCTGACCCCGACTGGCCCCAGCCGCAGGACAGGGAGCCGGTGAAGGCAATGGTTCCCGTGCTCGATATAAAAATCGTTAATCCTGACTTCAAAATGCTTACAGGCAACGAACTGCTTGCTACTTTACCACTTGTAAATGCTGTTTTCTTCGAAAACGGCTCCGGCGAAATACCGGGTAAATACAAGCTCGATGCAACAGGTATGCCGGAGTTTTTCTCAGGTGATGCCGTCGAAGCCCATAGCTGGGTATTGCCCAGGATAGCAGCAATAATCAAGAAAAACCCAGAAGCCTCGATAGTTATCGAAGGTGCTACTTCCGGCAGGTTCGAGCGGGGCGGCATTCAACTGGCTTTGAAGCGCGCAGAAGCCGTCAGAAAAGCTTTTATTAAGCTTGGCGTTGCCCCGGGCAAAGTCACGGTAAAAGCTAACTACAAGCCCCGAATCGAGTCGAACGAGGCATTCGAAGCAGGGTATGCCGAGAACCAGAGGGCCGATATATTTGTCCGGAGCGCCCCATTGCAGGAGTACGTTGCCTTGCAGAAATTCGCAGAAATTAGCGGTAAATACACGCTGGTTACCAAAAACCTGTATACCTCCCCCGATTCGGGCCAGGTTACAGTAAGCACAACATTTCCCGAGACCTCCTCTATAGTTGGCGCCGAGCCTGCCCCAAAGGAAATAAGGCTCGAAAAGCACAGGATAAATCCCAACAACGAGAACTTGACTCTCGGTGCCGAAATTAAGTATATGGAATACAGCAGCAGCGATTCTAAAGATATTAGCATACCAGCCTTGCCTAAGGAGATAGTGGACCTCGACGTTTCCCGATTTGTGGCGGTCATCAGGTTCGATTACAACAGCAGCGCGCTCAGCGACGACAACAAAGGCCTGCTGAAGCAGATGGCCGAATTCCTGCCGGCAGGCTCCACAATTCTCGTCTCCGGCAGCGCCGATGCCCTTGGGGCCGAGGAAAGGAACAAGGCTCTTGAAAAGGAAAGGGCTGAAAATACGCAGAATTATATACAATCCGTTTCGTCGGGCAAATTCAGCTTTGAATGGGCTTCCGATGTTGGCAAGATGCCCGAAGATACGCCCGAGGGCAGATTCCTTAACAGAAATATCAAAATCAGGGTAAAAAAATAAAAAAAACATTTGCGTAAATTTGAAAAATGTATTAATTTTGTATGCTCTGATTGTGACGCAGGGCCCATAGCTCAGATGGGAGAGCGCTTGAATGGCATTCAAGAGGTCAGGAGTTCGATCCTCCTTGGGTC
>DAINRZ010000273.1:0-5477 GCA_036741575.1 Kapaibacterium sp. (SeqCode) | reverse complement strand
ATGTGGATATACCCTTTAATGTTGTACTTCCTTCAAACAGAGCTCTCGAGGAATCTTTTCCCGAGGAAATTTCCGTCGAGATAAAAAGCATGGGCTGGAATATAGTCAACCTTTTGTTTTTCAATTCTTCGGCTAAATGCGAACTTGATATGTCGGGAGTGGTAATTTCTCAGGACATGTACAAAATCTCGCGCAACGACCTGCTGAAAAGCGTACAATTCCCAGGAGACGTTCAGGTACTCGATGTTATACCCGAATCGATTTTATTAAGGACAGGAAAGACAGGGATATACAGAGTGCCGATAATACCAGCATTCAAAGTGAATCCAAGAAAAGGCTTTACTGTTGTAGGCGATCCCAAATTCAGCCCGTCGATGGTGTCGATTAAAGGAAATGACAAAGTAGTCGGCAAAATAATAAACTGGCCTACTGCTCAATTAGATATTGACGATGTATTCAAGCCATTTACCATACCCGTGCCTTTGTCCGATTCCATGAGTGGTATTGTCAATCTCGCGTTTAATATTGTAAATGTTTCGGTAGATATCCAGCAAAAGGCCGACAAAGAAATATACGGAGTTAAACTAAAAATCAGGGGCGGCACACCAGAAAATGAACATTCCCTCAATCCATGGTCGTTCGTTGTTACTGTGCAGGGGCCTGTAGAGCAGATTGCCGACATGAGCAAGGATAATCTGACTGCAAGTTTAAATTACATCGATATACTTAATGATTCTACAGGGATTTTAATTCCATATATAGAAGCCCCAAAGAATATAAGGGTACTGAGTATCAAGCCCAGGTTTGTTTATCACCTAAGGAATATATCTTCGCTTCCGTTTTCCGACTTTAATTAACAGGATGAATGATTTAGGCCTCTGATTTGAATTTGAAATACCTGAGAAATATGCCAGCAATAATAAGACTAAAATGAAGTGATATATTCCAGGCCTATGTTTCTGGTAAAACCACCTGTAAATGTGTAATTTTCCAGAAGGTCTCTCATTTGGAATTCCAGTGTCAGCCCTCGGATTAGCGAAAACTTAAATGCAAGGTTCAGCATACCGTTGAATTTCATTATCGAGCGGTTCAGGTCGTCCGAAGTATTGTTGTACTCCAAACATGCCGAGCCAAAGCCCAGAAAGTTGTGCTCGATGCTGCCGAAATAGTTTAAGCTCCTGTCGGATTCGGGAGGTTCGAAACTGTAGTTTATGCCTGCACTAATAAAAAAATGCCCGTAGTTCCACCGGAAAGCCTTGCTCAGTACAAGAAAGATGCCAGGCGACATAGTAGCAAACCGCCGGAACTCATTATAGTATTTATCGCGGCCCTGCAAATCGAAACCCAATACTGCCGCCGGGAAATACAACGATTCATCTATAAAGCGATACCTGGCATTGATTCCCGGATAATTCTGGAAAGCAGCCTTGCCGGAGCCAACTATATTTTTCCCGCCAAATGAAATTCCTGCATTGAAATCCTTGAAAAACCCTGCCGAGAATTCCAGCATCAGGCTTCCGCCAGGGCTGGACAAAGCATATACCGAGTATTTGCCGCTATTAATAACACCCGCAACAGGCAAATCAACTCCCCTGCGCGGTTCGTAAATAGCCCTATCCCCTGCTGCTCCCTGGGATAAGCATTCCACTTGGCAGAATGAAACCAAAAATACGCACAACAAAATATTATATGTTTTTAGCAATGCCCAAAAATTATTTATGAAACAAATTTTACATTATTAAAATTAACACTATTTTTATTAAATTTAAATTTTTTACAAATGGTTCATCAATGAAGAAAGTATCGCTATCATACTTGTTCATGTTTGTTTTCTCAATTATTAATTCATGCACAACCGGCCAGCTTGCCTTAAAGCAGCTGCCGGACTATTGCAAGCCACAGCTTTCGGTTCTGCACCGGGGCAATGAAACAACATATTCGGCCAGCTTTTCAGCCGGAGCAATGGATTATCGCCAGCATCAGTTTATCAGGTCGGTAGATTCGGTTTACTTCGAATTACGCAAAGGCCACAGCATTATCTTCGATGAAAAATCAAGTATTCCAACCATATCGGGTCTTGCATTGGATGACGGCAACGCTTCAGTTACACTGAACACTTCCTTCAGCAAAAGGCTGGTTAGTAATAATGATTTGGTGAATACTACCCTTAGAATGAAAATATTTACTAAAGAAGGGCAGTTTTATTACGATATAAGCACTAATGAAATAATTATTCATAACATTAAAGAGAAAGCATTGAGCTTGACACCATTTTTCTTAAAAAGTAATACTGGTGCCTATTCTCTCGGTGTCGAGGCTTTTAGGAATTACACCGTAGAAGGCGAATATATACCCGACTCGCAAATCCTTATTGCCAGGATAACATCCCGCGATGGAAAGCTGATTTGGGATTCATCAAATAGCAAAAATTTCATGCAGATGATTACGAAAGTCCTGCCCGAAAATCCGGGGGAAATATATAAATATGAATTATTCTGGGACGGGAAAGACATGAACGGAAATATTCCCCAAAAGGATACTTATACAATAAATTTTATTATACCGGCACAACCGGAGAGTTATTCTGCTACTTTAGATATCGAATGGAAATAAGATGGATTACGAAGAGTTAATGAAAAGAGCTTTGCAGCTGGCGCTGAACGGAACCGGATATGTAAGCCCGAATCCACGTGTAGGAGCTGTAATCAGCAGAGACGGAGAGATTATCGGCGAAGGTTGGCATCAGTATTATGGGGGCAGCCATGCCGAAGTAGAAGCTATTAAAAATTCCCCTACAGATGATTTTACCGATTGCACTTTGGCAGTCAACCTGGAGCCATGCTCGCACCATGGCAAGACTCCCCCCTGTGCCGATTTGATTATCGAAAAAAATTTCAAAGCCGTGGTTATCGGTATGGAAGATCCCAATCCCGAAGTAGCAGGCAGTGGAATCAGGAAACTTCAGGATGCCGGGATAGAGGTAATTACAGGTGTGCTCAAAAATGATTGCAGATGGATAAACAGGTTTTTTAGCAAACATATTACCACCGGAATGCCATTTGTGCTTGCTAAAATCGCTCAGTCCCTCGATGGCTGCATAGCTTCTTCGGGTGGCGATTCCAAATGGATAACATCGGAAGAAAGCAGAAAAAGGGTTCACAAGCTGAGAGCAGAACTCGATTGTGTACTAATTGGCAGAAAAACGGCGTCCAAGGATAATCCCTCGCTAACGGTCAGAATGGTTAAAGGGCGCAATCCCAGAAGGATAATTATGGACACCCAGCTTTCTCTGCCGCTTAGCCTAAAGGTCTTTACTGACGAAGAGAGGGCCGATACAGTGGTGGTATGCTCTGCAGAGGCTGCCAAATCGAAAAAAGCAGAAAACCTGGAAATTGCCGGCATCAATATTTTTCCATATTCCCAGGATGATAACACAGGAATTAACCTTGCCGAAACAATTAAAATGCTTGCTGCTAAGTTTGGGCTATCGTCGATTCTTGTCGAAGGCGGCGCAGGAATTTATTCCTCGTTTGCCAAGAGCAACCTGATCGATGAATTGCATATTTTCAATGCTCCTATAGTAATAGGCAACGGGCTGAGTTCTTTTAATTCTTTTAAGACTTTTTTTGTCAAGGATGCAGCCCAATTCCACATCAAGGCTGTATTAAAAAGCGGTACGGATTTTCAGGTGATTGCTGTAAATTACCCTAATTCCTGATAATTTCGTATTGATAGTTAACCTTTTTTGTAAGCTCCAATTTGGGTTTTTTTGGGGTATTGCCAAATTTATAAGATGCTGATTTTTCCTTGATAATAATATTGCCTTTTTGGTATTTTTCTATCTCGCTAAAGCTAAATGAGTGTACTAATCCGTGATAGCACCGATGCTCGTTGTTTTCAGTGTATAGCGAAAAATCAAATTTGCTGCTGATATTGGGGGAAAACCATTTATAAGTCATTAAATCATGCAACAGGTCAAATTTTTTGGTTGTATCGTTGAATCTCCATTCCTCAATTTTATTAACCCACCCGTTTTTATCATATCCGTAATATATTTTAGCAGTCTCGAACGAATTTTTTGTAAATCCTTTGTCCGCGTAGCCTGTTATGCAAATAATCCGTCCGTCGTCGGGCGATTTTTCTACTTTAAACCATTCCTCCTGGGGCCTGTGCTCGGCATGTTCATCTTTTATCGATACGCTAACTTTTTTGTAATATTCCGGAAATCCGTCTTCATCAAATTCAGTAAATTCTTCGAGTACGACATCGCCCTGCTTCAAATCCGGAATAGGATTTTTCTCTGCTATTCCGGGTGTATAATACATTTTCCTTTTCTCGATATAATAAGCAATCTCGTGCGCCCCCATGGGCCTGTTTTTTGCCGGCAGGATAAACCGTAGCCTGTAAGAGTACTCTATGTTGTTCCCGTCAATATTCCGAAAGCCTGGTTTTGAGTATTTTGTTACATTTTCGGCAAAAATATACCCGTTGCGGTATTCATACGTAATATGCCTTACTTTATCGCTTTCAACGAAATCCCCTTCGTATTCCGTCCTTTCCAGCAGTTGCAAATTATCGGGGGAATACTTTACTTTATACTTTTCCGACTGTGTGCCAAGTTCGTCGGTAACGACTTCCGAAACAGGAAAGCGGTTCCCGTCAAACTCCCTGATTGTCTCCCTGATTATATTACCTTCGGAATCCTTCAGCAATTCTCTTTTCCAGAAAATGTCACCGGGCTGTTCGTAAATATAATCTATAGTTTCTTTGCTTACTTTGCCATCCTGATAGCGTTCGACTGTCTTTTTTGTGTACCTGATAATTTCATCGCCGCCCGGAAGCATTTCATATGTAAATGCAAAAAATGCATAGGCTAATATCAAACCTGCTTTAATTTTTTTCATAATAATATCCTTTAATAATTTATTCAACTTTTATTTTCAATTTTTTTTTAGAAGTATCGATGATAAATGAACACTCTGCAAATGACGGTGCGCCGAGTGTACCTCTCTTATTGTTCGAAAAACCGTAATCCTCGGTGGGCATTCCCAAAAAATTGTAATCCATTTTCAGATTGTCGTTTTCATCGTGAAGAACGGCAATGGCAAAGGTGCCATATGGCATGTCTTCGAACCTGAAAACGGATATGCCTCCTTTAATCTCGCCTTCTGCTTTCCTGAATGAATGCTTATCGTTGTCGGGCCAGTATTTGGCAGAATTGAATATAACCAGCCTTGCGTGGCCGTCATTGTTTTCGAATCCGTTAATTTCAACCTCGAGGGTACATCTCTTTTCCTGGGAGATTGCAGTCATGCACAAAACCAATTGCAAGATGACTAAGAATTTTCTCATTTTATCATCCTCCTAATTGTGAATATTATACTTGCCGAATTTAAATAAAAAAACCTGCAATCCCAAAAAAGAATGCAGGCTATTTATAAACAAATATTGTCTTATCCCAGGAACATACTTATTGA
>DAINRZ010000272.1:0-5492 GCA_036741575.1 Kapaibacterium sp. (SeqCode) | reverse complement strand
ATAGGCTCGAATCGAATTACTGTAATCAATGCAACCAACATTACTTTTACCAGGCAGGCTTTGGCTTTTATGCTCTAAAGCCTGCCATTTCTCTAATCTATGAAATGAGTTTTAATAAGTATCATTTCATAAATCCAATTATGAAAATAAAATAAATTTAATATAAATTTCGTATATTAGGTAAATATTAAGGGCAATTTATGATTGATGAAGATATGCCCAGGACCTCTGGCGTCACCCGGCAATTCAAGCCAGGGGGGAAAGTAATTGCGAAAAGATCTCAATACCTGCAATTCAATGTTTTGTATTCATTTAGGAGGCTGAGCCATGCAAAAAGAAAACTTACTGGTGAAGTACTTCTCCAGGTATATCCAAAAGGACGAACCCAGGCGGACAGGCGGCCCGCTGATAACAATTTCGCGCGAATACGGCTGTTTTGCACAGGAGATAGCAGAAAGCCTTGCCGATGCATTGAACAGAAAATCTGACGGTACGCACAAAACCAAACCCTGGAATATAATTTCAAAGGAAATACTTAGCCGTTCAGCCGAAGAACTTAAAGCAAAGCCCGAGCAAATAGAGCATATTTTCGTCGGCAGGGAAATGGGCTTCTTCGAAGAAGTCGTTGGCTCGGTAATAAAAAACTATTACGTTAAAAACAGTACTATTATCAAGACTGTTAAAAATGTAATTCGTTCTTATGCATGGGAAGGCAATGTTATTGTAATTGGCCGTGCCAGCTGCGTCATTGCAGCCGATATCGAGAAATCGCTGCATATAAAACTAGTTGCCCCGCTTGATTACAGAATTAAAAGAATAGCCGAAAAATACAGACTAAGCAGGAAAGACGCTGCTGTTCAGGTAAATCATGTAGATGAAAGCAGAAAGCTCTTTATGGATTTCTTTGCTTGCTCGAAGCCCGAAATGGAATTCTATGATATTATTATTAACAGGGCGAGGTTCCACAAAGAAAACATTGTCGGCGCTTTATACGACATGGCAGAATACAGGGGGTTAGTATAGAAATTGTTGCCGTAACCCGGCCTATTCCCCACATGTAAATTCGAACTTCTTTTCGAACCGGCTGCCTTTTTTGCCCTTAATCTTAGCTGTCACAGTCACAGGCGAGCAAATCACTTCTTCGTCGATAAAAACGGGGAAGTAATACTCATCGCTAAGCATATGTAAAGAATATACTTTCCTGAAAACAGTCTTCTTGCCGATTTTAACTGTTATTTCCAGGCCATTTTTTCCGTAATAATAATTATAGTCACCGTCGTTTTCCAAAACGGCTTCGAACATAAACGGCCCATATTCATTAAAATGGAAATCGTAATCTGCCTCGCGGAATTCACCCATTTCCCGGTTATAAATCTTTAATTTTACATCCTTGATTTTTGCAGGATATACTTCTGTTGCCAGCAAACCCAATATCAATATTATTGCTGAGAATAATGCCCTTTTCATACGATTAAGCCTTTTGCAAAAAATTTAACAAATCATTTTTTTACAATCTTAGCAAAATGAATACCTGACTTAACAAAATAGATTCCGGCAGGCAATCCGCTCAAATCGTAAGTAACTTCTGAAAAGTTGCTGCTTTTTATACTGATTAATCCATCTAATCTTTCACCGGCAGCATTAAACAACTCAATGCCGTCAAATATTCCTTTTTTGCGAATATACAAATATCCGTTTAAAGGGTTGGGATAAACACTTAAATCTCCCATAGCAGGGGAATCGTTGACAGTAACAGGCATATAATCATGAGGCCCGGCAGCAGGAGGCGTGTTACCATGGCATACCCAACATTCAATTAATTTTCCTGAATGGCCTTGCAGGTCAATCATCTGCTGATTATCCCTTGGGTTCGAAGATGGGTATTCGGCATGAGGCGAACCGTGGCAGGCGCTGCAAAACAAACCTCCGTGGCCCTGTGAATCCTTAAATAGTTTACCTGTATTTGGCGAAAACAGCGATGCATGGCAGCCGGATTTGCTGCACGAAGGTTCGTCCAGCCATGGCCTTCTCCCGGAATTAATCGAATTTGCAACTTCGCTCATAGTGCCATGACAATCCTTGCAAACTTTACCTGCATTATGCATTGCCCCTCTCAGGCACTGGGTTTTCTGTCCGGGATGGCATTTATAACAATCCGTTGTTTTATTGGCATGTTTGGAATGAATCCTGTAGGAAAGCGGGCCGGCTTCATCGGTACCTTTAGTTCCAAGGGCATTGGATGAATGGCATGAAGCACATAAAATCGGTTTTTTATTTGGGTCGAATCCCTCTTCATCCTCATGTTTATTCAGTATAGCCTGCTCGCTGGCATGGCAGCCGCTGCTTACGCAGCTAATTTCATTAGATACAGGAATAACAGGTTTGGCTGATGCTAAAAGGTTACCTTCCGAATCATATACTTTTACAAGTGCAAGCTGGTATGGATCTTCATTTACAAGGTCGGCATCGGTATAAGGCGTAATAGGTATTCCCTTAGCTTTAAAATGATTGCCTTCGGCTTTCATTTCACCGGTAAGGCCTGTACCTTCAAGGCCTATATTATCGGGAAGTTTGGCGCCAAATAACTTCTCGGCATAAGTCCAGAAATTTGTTTTGCCTGCAGAATAAGTATTGCCGGGTATTTCATATGTAACTTTTACTCCTTGTGTCACCAACTGGGGAAAGCTACCGTTCGCTCCCCTTTTGATTACTTGTGCAACCAGGTTGTTATATGGCGGAAGTACTACCAGTGTACTGAAATCTTTGTTGCTGCAATGCATGCCAAGGTCGTTCCAGGCAATTACGATGTAGTCGCCCAATTCGGCAGGGCCGCTGCTGCTTTTTCCCAAAAGGAAAATAAAAGCGAAAACACTCAGGAACACAAGCTTTTTCATATTTCAAACCAATATTTATTAATAAAAATTAATAATTTATTTTGCTATTACGGATTACTTTAACCTTTTTTCCCTTTTTCAGAATGTGTATTCCTAAAATCCTTCCCTCTTGCAAAGGCATCGAATGCAGCCAGTGTCAGCTTATTTTCCAGCTTTCCGAATGTCGAAAGATAATCTTTCATACTTCTTTTGATTACCTCACGGGCTTCCTCACGTCCATAGGTATGCGTAATTTCGCATTTGCGCGGATGGCCGGGCATGTCCTTGTATGTCAGGAAATAGTGGCGCAGTCGGGCAACAATTGCCTCTGGGCAGTCGGATATATCGTGCCAGTTCTTGTAAATTTCATCCTGTTTCATGACAGCTATAATTTTATCGTCGGCTTCGTTGCCGTCTATCATCCTGAAGCCGCCTATGGGAATAGCCTGCACGAGTATATCCCCGTGCGTAATATGCTTTTCGGTCAATACACAGATATCCACAGGGTCGCCGTCGCCGACTATATCAGTCCTGCCGTTCATCCTGTTGCACAGTTCGGCAACCGAATCGCCGCAGTAAGTTTGTGGTATGAAACCATACAGGGCAGGGATAACATTCGAAAACTTCTGGGGCCTGTCCACCTTCAGGTAGCCTGTAGTTTTATCCACTTCGTATTTAACTGTATCGGTGGGCACACATTCAATAAAAGTCGTTACTGTTTGCGGCGCTTCATCGCCAATCTGCACACCGTGCCAGGGGTGCGATTTGTACCTGAGGCCTACCAATTTCCATATATCAGCTAAAGATTCTTTGGGCACTTTATCTCCACTTTTTTAGATTTTAAAATAAAAAATGAATACAATTTAATGTAATGACAAAACTAAAACAAGTAAATTCAAATTAATAAACGAACATTATTTCATCTGAAAAAAATTCATTGTTACCTTTTGGTTAAAAATTCCGTCAATTGATTTGAAGTGTTATCCAAATAATCGGAAAAAATGAAAAACTTTGAAAAATATAGCGACAAAGAACTGACAAAACTGATAAACGAAGGCAGAAGGGAAGCCGACGGGGCCTTCGTGGCGCTATATAACAGGTATTCCGAGCAACTGAATGCTTATTGTATATTCAAAGCAGGCAACAAAAGCGATGCCGAAGAAATATTCCAGGATACATGGCTTAAATTCCTGAAATCGGCCAGGGACGGCAAAAAAATCGATACGGTATTGCCATTTATCTATACAATAGCGCGCCACCTGTGTATCGACAGGTTTCGGTCGAAAAAATCCAATACTTATATAAGCAACAGCTTAGAAGGGCTGGAAAAGCTTTCGGACGCTTTCAACCTGCAAACACAAATTGAAAAGGATGACCTGATATCTATTATTACACTTGGCGTAAACAACCTTGACGATATTTACAAAGAAACATTCGTTATGCAATGGTTCGGAGGTATGCCTGTTAACGAAATAGCCGAAATACTCGGCGAAAACGCCGGAACAATTAAAATGAGGGGCTACAGGGCTATGAAAGAATTAATCCGAATACTGAAACCTTATGTCGTCGAAATCTCCGGGGAGAACAGAAAATGAATGATATTGAACAATTTGCCGATTTTTTTAGTGGCAGTCTCGACGCCGGGGCCGAGCAGGGCTTCTTTGAACAGTTGGCAGCCGACGCCGCTCTAAGGGCAGAATTCAGGGCTTTTGCCGCAATAACAGGCGCCATAAACAGCAACAGGAAAGCATTTGCCCCATCAGCCAGTTTGACGGAGTCCGTATTTACTGCTGCCGGCATACCGGCGGCTGCCATAGCCGGCACGTCTTCGGCCCCGGCCTCCGGTTTCCTTCTGTCCAAATCTTTTACTATAATTGCTACTGCTATAATAACTTTGCTGGTTGCCGTGACTGCATCGTATTTTCTATTCATGCCGGGTGGGCAGTCAAAAGGATCGGCTATATATTCTTTAAATAGAATTGCAGGCAATGTACCATATATATCAGCATACGAAATTGAATCGGCCGGCTCAAATAATAGTATTCAGGATGAAAAAAAGAATGTTGTAGTGAAATATATTTATATCGACAGAAAAGAAAGCGGCAAGACAGAGCATGAAATATCGAGCACAAAAAATAATACTGCTGCAATGCAGGAACCCTTATTGTCAAACGGAAAAATTAACTACAAACCGGTAAACCAGGCCCCAAGGCAATTTGCCCCAGTGCAAAATACCGGGCAATTTATTCCTGTATCAGGCATGCTCAATGAATATTACGGCGGGGGTACCGGGTTTTCGGCTGAAATTGCCAATAATCCGGCATGGACTATTCCGGCGGCAAAAATTTCACCCGATGAATTCAACCGGTTCAATAATATTAGTTTTGCAGTTTATTACACTGTTAATGAAAAATTGAAAATTGGGGCGGAAGCCAGCCAGGAAACATTCTATGCCGAATATACAGGCAAAGACCCCGACGGTTCTGTTTACAAGATAAGGCAGCAACCGAATTTAACAACATTTACTGCTAATGCCAGGTACTCGCCATTTGGCGAAAGTAATTTCTCGCCTTATGTCCAGATTGGGTTGGGAGGCAAAAAAGAAGGGATTGTAATAAA